>JANXWM010000056.1 GCA_025351145.1 Chitinophagaceae bacterium | reverse complement strand
GGACAGGATTTGCCAAAGATGCCTTTTGATGAAATACTTGACCGCCTTTTGAGCGCCAACGAAATAGAGCCACTGGTTTGCATTGGCATTCACTGCGGGCCTGAACGTAAGATGGAATATGCCACAGCAAAGCAGCTTGATTACCAGGGCAGGGGCGCAAAAGCCGGGGCATATACACAATTTATCTTTGAAGAACTGCTGCCTTTTATACGCAAAAAATATTTGGTGCATTCGTTTAAAGAAAAATCATTTGCAGGCTTTTCGTTAGGTGCATTAAGCGCACTGGATATTGTTTGGAACCACCCCGAAGAATTTACAAAAACAGGCTGTTTCAGTGGCTCGTTCTGGTGGCGCAGCAAAAGTTATAAGCATGGTTACAACGATGCCACAGACCGCATTATGCACCAGCAAATAAAGCATGGAAAATGCCATCCATGGCTTTCGTTTTTCTTTGAATGTGGTGCTATGGATGAAACCAAAGACCGTAACCACAACGGCATCATCGACTCTATTGACGACACGCTCGACCTTATAAAAGAATTAAAACATTTGGGCTATACAAACAGCTCCATTAAATACCTTGAATTACCGGATGGCACGCACGATGTACCCACCTGGGGCCGCGCCTTTCCCGAGTTTTTAAAATGGGGATGGGGCAAAGAAAGTTTGTAGTTTACAGTTTATGGTTTGTAGTTTTTTTATGGGCCAGGCTGAAGAATATCTATGAAGCTTTTCTTGCGTTCTTAATTCCGTATGCCTCATCGGAACACATACTTGTACATTCGGATCATGAAGAAGCTTTTCTCACCAAACCTGCCTGCTGGCAGACAAGTAAAAACATAGGTTCACATAGTTTGCGCTATGTGGTTTTATATTTCTAATGTGCCTATGTGGTTAAAACATTCGCTTAGATAAAAGCTCAATAAATAATCCAACCGTACAAGTGTGCGACGCAAGTAAAGCTTCATTGAAATACTTCTGCCCGGCCAATAAAATTTACTTCTGCCGTTTTATACATCGCCGTTTGCCATCACCCAAAGCCTTTATTGTTATACATTAGCAGAATGTCAGCAGGCAGTTTGGGCAATACTGGTTTTATGCAAAGGCTTTTAAAAAACAAAGCCGCCATTTTTGGTATAGCCATTATTATCATCGCGTTTATATTCGCTGTGTTTGCTTATTTTATTGCTCCCGATGGATCACCAAATGCCAACCGAATTATACCTGAAATAGCCAATCAAAAACCCGGCTTCAGTATTGATTTACTCCGCCTCAATAAACAAGTTGACATAAACCAACCTGGAGCCTTCGGTCAACTTTTGAATGGCAAAGAAGATGTGTATGATTATGTTCCCATTGTTTCGTACCGCCGGCAAAAAGACAGCATCGTGGTAATGAAATATGTTGACGAAGGCATCTCCGAAAGAAAGGCTTACCCGCTTTCAAAAGTTACCATCAACTCCGCGCCATTCCTTAACCCGTATAATATTGTGCATCAAAAATTCTGGCTGGGCACCGATAAGTTTGGGAGAGATATTGCCAGCCGCCTCATCATCGGCACAAGGGTTAGCTTAAGTGTTGGGCTAATCGCTGTAATTATTTCCCTCACCATCGGTATATTCCTGGGTGCCATCGCCGGTTATTTTAAAGGCCGTGTGGACGATATTATTATGTGGCTCATCAATGTAATCTGGAGCATACCAACATTGCTGCTGGTGTTTGCCATTACGCTGTTGCTGGGCAAAGGATTTTGGCAGGTATTTATTGCCGTGGGTTTAACCATGTGGGTAAATGTGGCACGCCTTGTTCGCGGACAGGTGCTTGCTGTTCGCGAACTGGAATACGTAGAAGCCGCAAGGGCATTGGGTTTTTCGCACACACGCATTATTGCGCTGCACATTTTGCCCAATATACTCGGGCCAGTTATGGTAATTGCCGCAGGCAATTTTGCATCGGCCATTGTAATAGAAGCCGGGCTTAGTTTTTTGGGTGTGGGTGTGCAGCCGCCGCAGCCAAGCTGGGGGCTTATGATTAAAGAAAACTACAACTTTATTATTACCAATAACCCCATGCTTGCATTGGAACCCGGCCTCGCCATTATGCTGCTCGTGCTGGCGTTTAATTTGCTGGGCAATGGCTTAAGAGATGCATTGAATGTGAAAGAGAAATTATAATTTTTTTGGGCCAGAGGTTCTGTTATCTATGAAACTTCTCTTGCGTCGCACTCTTGTACGTTGGGATTATGACTGAGCTTTTACCGCAGCGGTAAACATCGTGCGTCTTTGCGGGGGAAGAAGCAATCTGTGGTTTAAAAATTGAACGGGTAAAAATTGTGTATACAGGCTCTGTAATTGAATGCATTTATTCAGGCAAGCTCTTGCATTTTATTTAAGCAACTAGATATTCGAGCCACAGATTGCTTCGGAGGCCTCGCAAAGACGCATTCTTGTACAGTTGGATTATGATTGAGCAAAAAATACAATTCATATCTGCCATATAATGGCTAATTAATACTTTGAGGTGCTAAGAGTAGTAATGAGCTAACCTGTAAAGAAAGAAGTCTTTATCTCTTACGCCATAATTAGCTGTAATGAAGCGTTGTATCTTACTGTTCATTGCTTCTGCTTTTGCATTTGTTTT
>JANXWM010000088.1 GCA_025351145.1 Chitinophagaceae bacterium | reverse complement strand
CTTTTTCGAGTTGCTTTTCTCTTTCCTTCCAGATCTTTTCCATTTGTATCCGCTCTTTCATTATTCCCTGTTTCATTGACATAAAGCCTTCTACGATGGCTTCAATTTGCCCGCGGAATTCATTGCCGGTAAGATAATCGTACAACATTTGCATTTTATCACCCTTGCCTTCCTGCGCTCTTTGTATTTCGTGAATTTTTATGATACCATTACGGAGTAAATGTGCAACACTTCCAACCTCACTGAAATTGCAGATCCATATCCCATCTTTTTCGCCAAAACGATCCATATCTTTTGGAAAGGTTTGCGTAACCAATATGGCGATATCAGCACCTGTATTGCGTTTGTCTGCTTTTAGTTTGTCTACCCAATTGTTGCTCCATCCCTTGGTACGCTTACTTTCATAAATTATTTTTCCGCAAACAGTACCGCTGTTGTTCCTCACCGTTTGAATACAATCGGCGCCTTCCACACCTTTACCCACTTCTTCAATAAGGTCGAACGGGAAATTTTCCTGCAATATCTCTTCCAATAAAATTTCCTGGCTTTCGCCTTGCAACTGCATGCTGCCCTGTTCACTTTTACGTTTCAGTTCTTCAATGAGTTTTTGCTGCTGTTCCATCTGCAGTTTGTATTCCTTTGTTTTCAGGTCAAATAATTCCTGTTCGCGTTTGATGGTACTGTCTTCAATTTCTTTGCGTTTTTCTAAAAAACGTTTTTCCAGTTCCATTTCAAAATTCTTCTGTTTTTCTTCCAGTGCAGACTTATCTCTTAATAATTCCAGTTCTTTTTTCTGTAATTCCTGCAGCTGTTGGGTTTTTATCTTCGCATCATCTTCCATTACTTTCAGTTTGGCTGATAATTCTTCACCTGCTTTTTTCCTGGCTGCGGTTTCAATATCTTCTTTTTGTTTTTCAAAATCGGCTTCTTTTTTCTTCTGCCAATCCTGCATTTTGCCACGCAATTCTTTTTCAACCTCATTTTTAAGGCTTTCATTCAGTTCAAACTGGTGGCCACAATTAGGGCATGTTATTTCCGCTGCCATTATCATTTTTTTACAAGATATAAAATGCGAAGTAAAAACTTCGCTGCTTTGTACCCAAAACCACTCAAAGTTCGAACTTTTTTGTAGTAATTTAACTACCTAACGGTATCGTTTACATATTGTTTTAGCCATTAACCCTATTTCTGGCGCATTTTATTTATTATAAATAAGCCGGAAAATATTTTGTTTTAGAGATTTCTGCCTTATCTTGCAAACAGATAATTAGCTTACAACCAACAAGAATACCAGCACACTATCCCCCAACCAACCGGTTATTTTCAATAATAATTATACCGGAATTTAAGTTTTGTATTAATTGCCCCTGGTTTTTTCATGGTTTTTCTGATCCAAGATACCTTTTAAGAATCATCCAAATTTGATATCTATTACTGCTGTATTGGCATTCAGGTAGCAGTATGCTTTACTGTTATGTATTACTGAAACTCAAACCATTTCCTGAAAAACATATTCATGATAAACTAAGTTTTAGAAGCCTGTTAAGATGGGTGTATAAAATTTAATAACTGAACTTTTGTTCAATTTTTTAAGACACTTAAATCATAAGAATATGAAACTGATCATTTTTGTTTGCGTTTGCTTTTTACAGTTGAGTACTGTATCAGGCCAATCTGCCCATGAAGTTGCGTTTAAGCAATTTAATAATTCTGCGGTACATCTGGTTTATAAGAATACGGTTGTAAAGGCTGTAATTCCCTTAAAAAACAATGAAGCAGGAAGTATGGATTCAATCGTAACTGTTATACCCGGGATGAGCATGTCTTTCCCTTTTGGGTATAATACTTATTCTGTGATCGCCGGTAGTAAGATCATAATAAAAAAATCAGGTTATTACAATCTGCACTACAAACTATTGATCAATACGTCTAGGAATTTGAGTGCTTCGTGCAGTTCTGATTTCAATATTTCGATCTTTGTAAATAACGAGATGAAAACAAGCCACTATTACTCGTTGGCATCTGCTGTTATAGATGCAAATCTTGAAGGGAACGCCAGCTATTGGTTGAATAAAGACGATAGCATCGACCTGCGGGGCAGTACTAATGTGAGTTTTTGGGAATTGAATTTTCAAACGGCTTCTCAAAACCGGTTTTCTGTTAATTTAGTTAACTAAACTTTTATCTCTTAATCATGTTGAGATAGGGGCCGGTTCATGGCCAAAATTGAACCAGCTTCAAAAAATAATCAGCAAAAATAAAGGCAACCTTATTGATCAGGTTGCCTTTTTAAGTTTTGTGCGGCAAAGGAGATTCGAACTCCCACACCCTTTCGGGCGCTACCACCTCAAAGTAGTGCGTCTACCAATTTCGCCATCGCCGCAGGCAAATATGCAAATGAGGTTTTGCAAATGTAAAATTTTAGTGGGGCATAAAAAAACAAAAACAGCAACCGTTGCTATTTTTTCAATACTACCCTAAATGTAGAGCCCTTGCCGGGTTCGGAGGACTTTACAAATATTTCTCCCTTATGGTATTGTTGAATGATACGTTTGCTCAATGACAATCCAAGTCCCCAGCCGCGTTTTTTTGTGGTAAAACCCGGTTTAAAAACTTTGGCGATATTTTGTTTACTGATGCCTTTGCCGCTGTCTGTAACATCTACCGTAACCTGTGTGGGTTCATTTTTTATATTGACAGTAATGCTGCCTTTTCCTTCCATTGCATCCAGTGCATTCTTTAATAAATTTTCGATCACCCAGTCGAATAAAGGGCCATTGATCATAACGGGTATCTCTTTTTCGCCATAAGTATTGACCTTGAAACTTACTTTATCTGTCGCCCTTCTTTTTATGTATGCCACCATTTGATCGATCTGTGCAACAATATCTTTTTCCTCGAGTTGTGCACTGCTCCCGATCTTTCCAAAACGGTCGCTTACCAGTTTAAGGCGATCAACATCCTTACTCATTTCTGTAACGATCTTTTCGGTGCCCGGTGTTTCTTTCAGCATCTCTACCCAACCCTGTAAAGACGAAAGGGGGGTTCCCAGTTGATGGGCTGTTTCCTTGGCCATGCCCGCCCATACCTGGTTCTGTGTTGATTTATTGCGGGTAGAGATGGCGATCAGTGTAACAATGATAAAAAGCGCTACGATCAACAATTGAATAATCGGGTAGTACCTTACCTGTTGCAGCAATTCCGAATCACCGTAATAATATTTATTAATGTAGTGAGGATCTTTGCTGATCTCTATCGTAATAGGTTCATGTTGTTTTTTGAACTCAGCCACTTTATCTTTTAAATAATTTGTATCTTTTTTTATTTGCAGGCTGTCGAGGTTCAATGCCTGCCCGGAGGGAATATCATTTTCATTCGTTTCTATGATGGGGATATCGGTATTTTCAGAAGCGATGATATTGGTGAGGTCCAGTACTGATTGCTGGGGGGTAGGATTAGCGCTTGTTTCGGCACTGGTCTTTAAAGACTGCACCCATACATTTACTTTCTTTCTTTCATCCCCGGCGATCTTTTTTGAAAGATAGTTGGAGTAAAAGATAGTACCGGTCACAATGCCAATTGCAACAAGGGCCAGGCCCGAACGCCAGTTAAAAAGTTGGGTGAACATGGGGTAAAAGTAAGAAATAAAAAATAGGCGATAAGTAATAAGCAATAGGCGGGGAAATGATATAATTGCTGGAATATTATTAATTAAAATGTGCGGCGCGCCCTCGCTTCAGGGAGAGGTTTGGGGTGAGGCCAAAAAAATAAAGTATGTTTGTGCAACACATCATTAAAGCTACATAGTAGTACTGCCGATGAACGGATTGCAACGCAACAATGCTGAAGAAAGTACCAGCGCTGGTATAAAAAATTTACCATCGGTTGCCATCGTCATCCTAAACTGGAACGGAAAAAAATTCCTGGAACAATTCCTTCCTTCCGTGATAGCCACGGAATACACGAATAAAAGGGTGATCGTGGCGGATAATGCATCTACAGATGGTTCCATTGAATTTTTACGGTTGGCCTACCCAATGATCGAGATCATATCGAATAGCGGAAATTTTGGTTTTGCCAAAGGGTATAACACAGCACTGGCACAGGTACAAACAGATCATTATGTTTTGTTGAACAGCGATGTGGAAGTTACGCCCGGGTGGATCGGTCCAGTGATTGAATTAATGGAAAGTGACAGCAGCATTGCCGCATGTCAGCCTAAACTGCTTGCCTACGCCG
>JANXWM010000026.1 GCA_025351145.1 Chitinophagaceae bacterium | reverse complement strand
CATGAGTTCTTTTAATGAAATTGATGCAGTACCTGCCACAGGAAACAAATGGCTGCTCACAGATTTGCTGCGCAAACAATGGGGCTTTAAAGGCTTTGTAGTTTCGGATTATACTTCTGTAAATGAAATGACGAATCATGGTGTGGGCGACCTGCAAACAGTTTCTGCAATGGCTTTAAATGCAGGGCTCGATATGGATATGGTGGGCGAAGGTTTTTTGAGTACACTGAAGAAATCTTTGAAAGAAGGAAAAGTAACACCGCAACAAATTGATGCATCATGCAGAAGGATATTAGAAGCAAAATACAAGCTTGGTTTATTTGATGATCCGTATAAATATATTGATGAAACAAGAACTGCAAAAGATATTTTGACGGATGCAACAAGAGCAGCTTCAAGAGAAGCAGCAGAGCACTCCTGCGTGTTATTGAAAAACACGAACCAGGTATTGCCTTTACAAAAAACAGGCACCATTGCATTGGTTGGTCCATTGGCAAACAGTCAGAGAAATATGCTTGGCACCTGGGTTGTGGCCGGGGACTGGAAGCAGTCTGTTTCTGTTTTAGATGGAATAAAAAATATTGCAGGCAGCAATGTAAATGTGCTCTATGCAAAAGGCGCAAATATTTCTGATGACAGTATGCTGATTAAACGCACCAATGTTTTTGCTCCGGATGAAATTGAAATTGACAAACGTTCCCCCGAAGAAATGATTAATGAAGCTGTTGATGCAGCCAATAAATCTGATGTTATTGTTGCTGTTGTTGGTGAAGCAGCAGATATGACGGGAGAAGCAAGCAGTCGTTCTGATATCAGTATTCCCGAAAGCCAGGAAAATTTATTAAAAGCTTTAGCTAAAACAGGCAAGCCTTTGGTGGTTGTTTTAATCAACGGAAGGCCGCTTACTTTAACCTGGGAAAACGATCATGCAACTGCAATCCTTGAAGCATGGGCACCCGGCACAGAAGCAGGTAATGCAGTGGCAGATGTATTGTTTGGTAATTACAATCCTTCAGGAAAAATTACTGCAACATTTCCACGCAGTGTGGGGCAGATACCCATTTATTATAATCATAAAAACACGGGCCGCCCTTTTAACAATGAACCATTTGCAAAATTTAAATCCAATTATATTGATATTTCAAACGACCCGCTCTATCCATTTGGATATGGCTTAAGTTATACTAATTTTTCTTACAGCGATATACGCCTTACTAAAACAAACCTGAATGGAAATGACCGTTTGATTGCAACGGTAACCGTTACCAATACGGGTAAAGTTGCAGGTGAGGAAACCGTGCAAATGTATATTACCGATCCTGTTGCAAGCATCACACGTTCTGTAAAAGACTTGAAAGGCTTTCAAAAAATTATGCTGCAGCCGGGAGAGATAAAAGCAGTATCGTTCAACATTACAACCGAAGACCTGAAGTTCTATAACCCAAGTCTGGATTATGTTTGGGAAGCAGGCGATTTTATTATCCGCATCGGCACCAATTCAAATGACTTAAAATCTGCAACGGTTAACTGGAAAAAATAACAGTAGGAAAATTATTATACAAAGTGCGGATGACCACAAAAGTCTCCGTATTTTTTTATAAAGAAATATTTTTTGAGCCAGGCATGGGATATTCTGTTCACCGTTCCTTGCGTCGCACTCTTCTACCTTCGGTAATGCTGTTCAGCATAATGCAGTCATGCTTTCTATACACTAACAAATTTCAGTCAGTCAAGGCTGCATCATTTGTTTTAGAACCACTGTACAGGCGCTGGTAAAAAATATAAGAAAGAATATCTGCGCCCATTTTAAGCAGTAAAAAAACAATGCTTGGCTTTATACCCAGGAATGCAGGAATAAGGATCATCAGGTGCATAGGAACGATACGCAGGTAAGGCAAAAAAAACATTGTGCCGAATTTAAATTTGGTATACCGCTCCATTCTTTTTTGCTTAATAAAACCAAGGATTGCTTCTGCAAAAAACGCAGCAACACCAAGCAGCAGAAAATTTTTATCTACCGTTCTTACACCAAACTGTATCAATAAAAAAATACAATAACCTAAATGAAAAAAGCCATAATGCACCAGGAAAAACCATGCAGCGCAACCCTGGTTCATTTTAGTTAACGGGGCGTTGTTCATTTTAAAGCTATCGGAATCGTAATTTTTTATAGTAAGCAAGTCAAAAAAATTAAAGAGGCCGATGATGATGCTTTGTATCCAGTATATCCACACAACAGTGACAAAACCGGCTGGGTTATTTTCATAATACCAGATGCAGTAGAGGTTGCCGGCAATTAAAAAAAGTAATGATGGGTTTGTGAAATATTTTTTAAGCATGCTACAGGATTATGGGCTGAAAGTAAAGAATACTTTGCAGCTAAGGATACCCTGCAAACGGTATTTGACACCAAATGTTATACAGTACAAGAGTGCGACGCAACCTGGACGCCATGAAATGCTTCAGCCAGGTTCAAAAAAAATATTAACCCATTAATCAGGAAACATAGTTTTATCTAAACCGGGGATAATATTCAATGCATTTTTATAATAGATTTTTTTAAGAATATCATCGGGCAAACCCATGCCATACATTGCCCAGAATGCATGATATTTTTTGTGATAGGGAAAGTATTCGTCTTCTGTTTCAAGTACTCGGAAATAGGTCTTATATTCATCGGGCACCCAACTGTCTTTGCCAAATAAAATCCTGTCCTGGTATTTTGTAAAAAATGCTTTTGCTGTTTTTGGCTGGCGGCCAATCTCTGCTATTACAGCACCAAATTCCGTGTACACATTGGGCATTTCATCAAGCATTTTACCAAGTGTAGCAAGATCGTTTCCATACCAGCCAAGATGTGCTGCAATGAAGGTTGTACTGGGATGTTTCTTAAACACATTATGCTGTTCGTTGATCAATGTTTGCCAGGGTGCAGGGTTGGTATCACTTTTCTTACGATCCGGATGGGTGGCTATTTCCAGCCATCGTTCGTTATGCTCATCTTCGGGATCCCAAAAAGATTTTGGATCGGCAGAATGTATCAGCACAGGTATTTTTAACTCGCCGCATTTATCCCAAACGGCATCAAGGCGCGGATCATCTATCCGGATAAATTTTCCATTCTCATCTTTAAATTCCATGCCCAGGTCTTTATAAATTTTTAACCCGCATGCACCTGCCTGTACATCGCTTTCCAATTCTTTTACTGTCTTCTCCGTCCATCCGGATTCGCCAAAACCAACGAAAGAAATATTAGTGAAAAACACCAACCGCTTTACGCCTGTTTCTTTTACTTTATCTAATGAACGCACCAAATAACTATGCTCATTTACATCAAAATCGCCGTTCACTTTTCCCGGTGTTTCTTTATAGCTTTTACCACTCAGGTTCACCATTACCTTCATATTAAGACTGTCCATTTCGCCGTACAGTTCTTTTATGTTTTGCCCCGGCACATTCCACTGGTGATTGTGCACATCAATGAATGGGTACTTTGCATGCGTTACAATATGCTGCGGCACTTTTAGTGTAGAAACAGGATCGTATTTTTCAAAATCCATTTTGGTTTTTGTTTCATTTTGTCCGCAGGCAGATGCAATGAACAGCAATGAAAATATAGAAGCGGTAAAGTATCGGTTATACATAAGCACTTATATTTTTTGTGAAGATATCAGCAAGGTAAATAATACTGCAACCATTCAACAATGTTAACAGGATTTTGATTGCAGTAATAAAAATATTTTGAACCAAACTACAGAGACTTTGGTGATCGTCTGTTGCGTCGCACTCTTGTACAATCGGAACGGTGAGCGGCAAATACAAAAACCGCAAAGACGGAGAATCGCAAAGGATTTTTCTCTGCGTCTCTCCGTCTTTGCGGTTAAAATCTACGCTTCGGTAAAAGCTGAATAGAATATTCAAATGTACAAGAGTGCGACGCAACAAAAGCTTAATTCAAATTCCCCTGCCTGGCTCAAAAAAATTTTATTGCTCTTTAACGCTGGTATCCAATTCCCAATCATCTGTTCTAAATGGATTTACCGGCAACCCTTCCTTGCTGAACAAATTTGACATAGCCGTATTACTGAAACCAAAACGCACCGCAACAGGATTGGCAACCTCCGCACTTG
>JANXWM010000787.1 GCA_025351145.1 Chitinophagaceae bacterium | reverse complement strand
GCATGGGGGCCAACAGGGCATAGAATTGCAGGGCAAATAGCAGAAAGTTATTTAACCGCAAAAGCAAAAACGAATATCCAAAAAATATTGGGCAATGAATCTATTGCAATGGCAGGTAATTGGGCAGACTTCATTAAGTCTGACACCAATTATAATTATCTCAGTCCATGGCATTACATCAATCTTGCAGACAGTTTAAATTACAGCCAGCTAAAAACTTATTTTACTAATGATACAAATGCCGACGCTTATACCAAACTTAATTTTTTAATAAAAGAATTAAAGAGTAAGAATCTCTCAAAAAAAACAAAGCTCATGGATCTGCGGTTATTGATCCACATTGAGGAAGACATACATCAGCCAATGCACGTTAGCAGGGAAGAAGACCAGGGCGGCAACAAAATAAAAGTATTATGGTTTAATACCCCTTCCAATTTACACAGGGTATGGGACGAAGATTTGATACAATACCAACAATTAAGTTATACTGAATATACCAATGCAATTAATCACACCACATCATCTCAAAGAATTGCCTGGCAGCGCGACCCAATAAGTAAATGGTTTTTTGAATCGCACCAGATTTGCCTTCAATTATACAAGGAAATAAATCAGCCAGATCAAAAACTGGGCTACCGCTACAACTTCGATCATATTGCAACGCTTAACCAGCAATTGGCAAAAGCAGGCGTTCGTTTAGCAGGTCTTTTAAATCAGATATTTGGCTCATAATTCCGTAACGGATTTTCCAACGGATTAAAACTTAACATTGGCTATATTATCTTATTGTTAATTTTACAATAAACATAAAAACATGGCCGCAACAAAAAAAACAGCTCCAGTAAAAAAAGATACAAAAAAGATTACAAGGGAAGATATTGAAACAAAAATAGCCAACACACTGGATACCATTAAAACCCAGCTTGGCGATAAAAAATTTAATAGCCTCGTTAAAAAAGCAGCCAAACTGTTTATGCATGGAATTAAAAAACATGCTGATGATAAACCTGCAAAAGTGAGCGTTGAAAAACCGGTATTGCCCGTTGAGAAAAAAATAAAAAAAGTAGCGAAAAAAGTTGCAAAGAAAGCTTCAAAGAAAGGGGCTAAAGTAAAATAGTATGCTGCCGCATTAAACCCCCGTTCCGGTTAACGCCCTTGCAAACCAGTTCTGCTTAATCTTCGCTTCGGGAAAAGCTGATTCATAATCCAGCCGTACAAGTGAGTGACACAAGGGACGATGAGAGAAGCTATACAGCTAAGTACATACTTACCATTAAAATCAGGCTGCAGGCACAGTTTTCAATGCTTTACGCACAGCAGGCGCCACCACATTGCCAAACAGTTCTATGGCATGCATCATTTGGTTGTGCGGCAAAGTACCCACGCTAAACTGTATCATAAAACGGGTGTTGCCAAACAACTCATGTTCATACAATATTTTGTCGATCACCTGTTGGGGATTGCCCACAAGTAAAGCTCCTGTTGGGTTGCGCATAAAATCAAACTGCTCACGTGTGGTGGGAGGCCAGCCGCGTTCACGCCCAATTCTGCTCATTACCTGCGCATATACGGGGAAGAATTCATCGGCAGCCTGCTGAGATTCATCTGCAATATAACCGTGAGAGTTAATGCATATCTGCATGCCCGAAATATCGTGGCCTGCTTTTATAAATTCTTCGCGGTAAAATTTTGTATACGGCGCAAACTGCGCCGGCGTGCCGCCAATAATAGCAATAGTTAAAGGCAGCCCCATTTTAGCGGCACGTAAAACCGAAGCTGGGGTGCCGCCAATTGCCACCCATATGGGCAACTTTTTTTGATATGGCCTGGGATAAACAGCAAGGTTATCTATAGCTGCCCGGTGCTTTCCTTTCCAGGTAATTTTTTCGTTTTCGTTGATGGTCACCAGCAGCTTCACTTTTTCATCGAAGAGTGTATCGTAATCCGCGAGATCGTAACCAAACAAAGGAAACGATTCTGTAAAAGAGCCGCGGCCAGCCATAATCTCGGCCCTTCCGCCAGATAAAAGATCAACCGTAGCAAATTGCTGAAACACCCGAACGGGATCATCTGAACTTAATACCGTAACCGCACTCGATAGCTTTATATGTTTCGTTTTTACTGCCGCCGCAGCCAGCACTGTGGCAGGCGACGAAACAAGAAAATCCGGACGGTGATGTTCACCAATAGCAAACACATCAAGGCCAAGCTGGTCTGCCAGTTCAACTTCTTCCATCAGGTTCTGGAAGCGTTCGTATGCACTGATTGTTTTGCCCGTAACAGGGTCTGCTGTTAACTCTACAAAAGTACTGATGCCTAATTCCATAATACCTGCAAAGTTAAGTGCTCTGCCCTTTCTGTAGGTTTTTGAATGGATGCAGAATATTTCTAAAAACCATTTTGAACCAGGCTAAGATTTTTCATGCATCGCCTCTTGCGTCGCACACTTATACGTTCAGGTTATGAATCAGCAACGCGAAGACCGAAACGTAAAACTTGAATCCTGTATTCTCTCTTTGCCTACTGCCTCTTTGACTTGCCGCCCGGTTCTTTTTTCTAAATTGTAGATTTGAGGAAGTTAGGCAACATTTGAGTAGTGTGATGCCCAAGTAAAACAATTATCAGTCGTAATAATTGATGGTACAGTTTTCACTGCATAAGAATCTAATTCTGATATTATGAAAAATGTATTAATTATTGACGATGAACCGGATACTTTATTCCTGATGAACTTACTGCTAACCAAATATGGATACGAGGTTCATACAATGTCGTCTGGCGAAAATGTTGTTGAAACCGTGGAAAGACTACACCCGGATGCAGTAATCCTGGATGTAAAGCTGGATAGGAATTTTGATGGAAGGGATATTTGTAAGAAAATAAAAGAAAACCCGCTAACAAATAAAACCAAGATCATTCTCAATTCCGGCAACATTACCCCTGATGAAAGAGCAAACGGTTTTTGTGAAGATGCTTTTATGAGCAAGCCTATAAAATCTGCCGACCTTATTAACAAGTTGAACCATCTTACAAAATAGTATTACTCAGAAGCACTGGTTTTTAAAAAATACCCTGGTAAAAATAATTTTGTCTTCGATTAAATAAAATTCAAGTAAAAACTGATTTGCGTTACTTTTGCCGGAATTTTCCAATTTCTTTTTAGACAACATTCAGGTAATTTTTTAAACCATTGAATAATGAGTAACAGGCCGGAAACCTTATTTGATAAAGTATGGGATGCCCACGTAGTAAGAAAAATAGAAGATGGACCCGATGTGTTTTTTATTGACAGGCACTTCATTCACGAGGTTACCAGCCCGGTAGCTTTTCTTGGCTTGGAGAACCGCAGCCTTGGAGTAATGTTTCCCCAGCACACGTTTGCAACAGCCGATCACAATACACCAACGATTAACCAGCATTTACCTGTAGAAGATGCATTATCTGCCATTCAGTTAAAAGCATTGGAAACCAATTCGGCAAAATATGGTATTTCGCATTGGGGTTTGGGCAATCCAAAAAATGGTATTGTTCACGTGGTTG
>JANXWM010000773.1 GCA_025351145.1 Chitinophagaceae bacterium | reverse complement strand
CGGTATGCACGTGTACACACCATGGTGGCTCGATAATAAAAAACTCGATTTCCCCCGTGGTTATCATATAGAATATGGCGGCGGTTTTGGCCAGCCTTTGTATGGCTTTAACTGGGGAATCGAAAACCTTAACGGTACTTATAAAATAAAAGGCAAGCAAAAAGAAGCCGGTGGTTATGGTGCTTCGTTAAAAGAAGATTACCGTTATTTCTTTGGTGCACATGTGGGTATGGCGGGTCGTGGCGAAGGTATTGCCCGTGCAGACAGCCGCTGCACAATTGATCCAACTGTGATAGATAAATTCGGTATCCCTGTTTTAAGGTTCGATACCAAGTGGAGCGACTACGAAATACTGCAGGCGAAGCACATGAAAGAAACTTTTGCCGAAATTTTACATTCAATGGGTGCCGTAATTACGTGGGGCGGAGACGATACCAAAGAGAATAATTACGGCCTGCATGCGCCGGGCAATATTATTCACGAAGCAGGCACAGTGCGTATGGGCAACGATCCTAAAACTTCAGCCCTTAACAGCTGGAGCCAGGCACACGATTGCAAGAATTTATTCTGTGTAGATGGTGGCCAGTTTGTAAGCCAGGCCGATAAGAATATTACCTGGACCATCCTTGCCCTTTCTATGCGTGCCAGTGAGCATATCGTTGATGAAATGAAGAAGAACAATTTGTAATCAGGATACTTTTAAAATTATTTTGAGCCCAACTGAGGAATAATTATTAAACATTCGTTGCGTCGCACTCTTGTACTGCAGGAATACTGCGCAGCAAAAAAATACTAAAAACCATAAATAGTATGGACAGAAGAAAATCACTGAAAACAATTGCCATAGGAACATTTGGCGCAGGAGTACTGGCAGAAGCCTGTAAAACAGAACCCAAAAAAGCAGATACAACCCCTGTTGCAGCAAATACGACAGATGCAATAAACCGGATGCCTGAAGAAAAACTGGCACAGCAAAAAATAGAAGCCGAAGCTAAGTTTTTTACGGATGCTGAAATGGCCACCATTACCGTGCTTTGCGATATCATCATTCCCAAAGATGATGTAAGCGGCAGTGCTTCAGATGCTAAAGTGCCGGAGTTTATTCAATACATTGTAAACGAAATGACAGAGCATCAAACACCCCTGAAAGGTGGCTTGCGCTGGCTCGATCTTAAATGCATAAACCTTTACGGAAAAGCCTTTGTTGATTGCACACAGCAGCAGCAGATAGAAATGGCAGATGCCATTGCTTATCCCAAAAAAGCAAAGCCCGAAATGGCACAGGGCGTTGCATTCTTCACACTCATGCGCGACTTAACAGCTACAGGATTTTATACTTCAGAAATAGGTACAAAAGATGTGGGGTATATGGGTAACACCCCCAACCAGTGGAACGGTGTACCGGATGATGTGCTCAAACAATATGGTCTTGCCTACAGTGAAAAAGAATTAAAAGATTGCGTAAGCTTCACTAAAGCATAATGATTAAAAAAGCCATCAGAAATGGTGGCTTTTTACTTTGGTTTTTAAGAGTTAAATAAGCACGCACTTTCCTGGTAATATTGTGCAGCAGTTAAATTTTTTTCATGCGCCTGAAATCTTTTTATATCCTTTTTTTATTCCTTCCTTTATGTGAAGCTTGTGATAATAGCAGCAACACTAATCAACTGGAAGCACGTATTGACAACCTGCAGCAAAAGCTTGATCATTCATACAAGCCCGGATTAGGCGAATTTATGAGTGAAATACAGGTGCATCACGCCAAGCTTTGGTTTGCCGGTAAAAATGAAAACTGGAAGCTTGCCGATTTTGAAATACATGAAATAATAGAATCGCTGGATGGTATTCAACAATATGCGTCAGCAAGGGAAGAGTCAAAAAAAGTGGTTATGCTAACCCCGGCTATCGATAGCGTAAACAAAGCCATTGAAAAAAAAGATACCGCTTTATTTAGAAGCAGTTTTGTACTGCTTACAAATACCTGTAATAATTGCCATACAGCGGTAAACTACGAATTCAATATGGTTAAAATACCTGACACACCTCCATTATCAAACCAGGTATTTAAAACTTTTAAATAATCTTTCAAATTCACATTAATTCACTTTGTTTTATTTTTAAGTACAGTTAACATCTTTGGTACGGTACATAAAACCTTTCATAATCTTATGAACAAAAAATGGGCAGTCGCAGAGAAAGTAATCGGGATTTTAATTACAATATGGGGCATTTTTACTTTATACAGTGTAGTCTCCAATGTGTATGGTACCATAAGCAATGGTTTTCTAAACAGTGGACATACCACTTACCTGCATTTGTTGCAAACCAATCATCTTAATGTGGTGCTTAGCCTTGCTTCTATTTTTGGTGGTTCATATCTTTTGTTTAGTGATAAAACAGGCTGGTTGCTCTCTTTAATTTGCAGCAGCATGTATACAGTCTCGCTGTTTATTTCTGCCACTGCAAATCACACTACTACCAAGCAAACCGGGTTATTCTTTTACCAGAGTTATACAATCACCGCAATCATATTTGCCGTTATACTGATACTTCTTTTTCAAAAAACTTTCAGGGAAAAATATAAGCCTACAGAAAAAAACTGGCGCAATGCTGCCTTTATTTTGATTATCCTTATTGCTGACAAAATATTTTTGTAAGGGCTGTTTTTAAATGCTCAATCAGGGAAAGAACGTACAAGAGTGCGACGCAAGGAACGGTCAATAGAAATCCTTGTGCCGGGTTCATAAATGCCTTATTCGCCTTTGTTTATTCCTTTTGTATTGTAGCTTACTTTCCACAGATCGTAGCGCTTGAACTGTGTTTGCAAACGTGTTTGAAAACTGTTCCAGTCTTTGTTTTCTTTGGTACTCCACAGTACTTCGCTAAGCGCAGAAAGGCGGGGGAAAACCATGTATTCTACCTTGTTGCCGGTGGGCATATATTCGCTCCAGACATTGGCCTGGCCACCGAGAATATATTTTTGTTCTTCTTCTGTAAGCTGCGCCGGCAAAGGCTCGTATTTATATACGGTTTCGAGTGGAAGGTAACCGCCAATGGTTAAGCTATCTTCTTTTTTTGTTTGTGAATAATCGAAATAAACATACGTGGTTGGTGTCATAATTACGTTATGATGTTGCCTGGCAGCTTCTATTCCACCGGCTTCGCCGCGCCAGCTCATTACGGTTGCGTTGGGAGCAAGGCCGCCTTCGAGTATTTCATCCCAGCCAATGATGTTACGGCCTTTGCTGTTGAGATATTTTTCTATGCGGCCAATGAAATAACTCTGCAGTCCATGCTCGTCTTTTAAGTTTTTGTCTTTGATGAGTTGCTGACAAAAAGGAGAAATTTTCCAGTAATCTTTGGGGCATTCATCGCCGCCGATATGAATATATTTTGAAGGAAACAATTGCATTACTTCGTCGAGCACATTTTGTAAAAAAGTGAATGTGTATTCACTTGGGCAAAACACATCAGGATAAACGCCCCAGCTTTGCTGCACCTGTTTACCAGTTGTATCGCCACTCCATTTTACCCCTTTTGCAACAACCGTAGATTTATCCGGGAAGCAGCTTAACTGGGGATAGGCAGCAATGGCCGCAGAACCATGGCCCGGCATTTCTATTTCTGGAATGATGGTGATATAGCGGTCTGCGGCATATTTTACAATGTCTTTTATTTGTGCCTGTGTATAGAACCCGCAATTTTTTGTATCGTCATTTCCAGTGCCTGGATGATGGCCAATAATGGTGCCGTTTCTGCAACCACCAACCTTTGTGAGCAATGGGTATTTTTTTATTTCTATACGCCAGCCCTGGTCTTCGGTTAAGTGCCAGTGAAAGGTATTCATCTTTGCCATGGCAAGGAAGTCGATGTATTGTTTTACAAAATCAACAGGGAAAAAATGGCGGCCACAGTCGAGCATCATGCCGCGGTAGGCAAAGCGTGGTGCATCGCTTACAATGCATTGCTGCACTGCTAAAGATTTCGACCTTTCTGTTGGCAATAACTGAATTAAAGTTTGTATGCCATAAAAAACGCCTTCTTCATTATCGCCGCCGATGTAAATTTTATTTTTATTGATGTTAAGATCGTAAGCGCCGGGAATGGTATTATCAAGCCTGTCGTAGTTTAAAACAATCGCATTGTTGAGTACAGATTCACCTGCCGCTACTTTAAGTTCAAACCCGTACAGCGACTTTAAGTAGTGGTTTAAAAACAAGGCACTTTTTGAAAGATTGGAACCTTCCATGATAATCATAGTAGAAGGGGTAATGGTAAACGTGCCTTCTTTTATTTCTGCTTTTGCCGGTGCCGGAATAATATTAAGTGTGGGTTGCTGTGCAAAACCGGAAACCGACAACAAAAGATAAAATACAAATGAATATTTTTTCATGATAAAATTTTTAATTATTGGCCAAAAATATTAATGATCCTGAATTATTCCCTATGCAAACGATTGATAGAATTGCAAAGATGAATAACAGGATCACTAATGAACAGGAAATTTTCCGTGGTATTATTTTAATACCGGTAAAATGATTTTTGAAGCATACAAGCTGTTGTGATAAACTTTAATATCACTTTTTATAAAATTACTGTCGGTGCAGTGGTAAATATCAATAAACTGTTGCGGGTTGCGGTCAACCAAAGGGAACCAGCTACTTTGTACCTGTACCATTAAGCGGTGGCCTTTTTTAAAACTGTGCGCAATGGGCGGCAGTTCAAACTTTACTTCTTCCACTTTTCCGGGAACAAATGCTGATGGGTTTTCATAACTTTTACGGTAACGGCCGCGGAAAATTTCAGCCCTTACCAGCATTTGATATCCTCCCATCGGGTAAGCGCAGGAAGGATCTGACTCTGCATAAATATCTACATTGTTATATGATAGGCTATCAGGAAAAACGTCAATTATCTTTACCACAAAATCTGCATCGGTAGTTGAGATGCTGGTTAAAAGATCAGCTACTACATTACCGGTTACGGTAAGGTCTTCTGTTAAAACATCTGTTTGAAAACTGAGTACATCGGGCCTGCGGCTGGCGAAGCGCTGGTCGTCGGTCATATAGTTTCTTGTTCTGTTAAAATGCACATCTTCTGTATACGGGACCGGGTGTGCAGGGTCGCTGATATATTCGCTTAAACCCTTTGCTGCTGAAGGTTTGGCCCAGTCAAGTTTTCCATTAGATTGCAGGAACATGGCTTTATCTTCTTTTTCCGCAGGCGGCCATTGAGCAAAAGTTTTCCATTCGTTGGCACCTGAAATAAAAATATTCGCTTCAGCAATTTGGTTTACATCTCCTTTATTTTTTAAGAAATAATTGAAAAATGGAATTTCAATATGCTGCTGGTAATAATCACTGGTGTTGCTGCCAAATTGCACATTGCCTAAATGGGTTCCATCGTTGCTTGCCCACTGGCCGTGATACCATGGCCCGTCAACAATTTTATTAAATGCTTTGCCGGGATTATTTTGTTCTGCTGCTTTATATGCATTCCATGCGCCCCAGCAATCTTCTGCATCAAATAAACCGCCTACCCAAAGCATAGCAGGCTGCAGGTTTTTGGTTGCGTTGCGTGCATCACGTGCTTTCCACCATGCGTCATAATTCGGGTGTACCATTAAGTCTTTCCAGAAGGCAATACTGTCGCCCATTAATTTAGTAAGGTTTTTTACTGCGCCTGTTTCTAAATAGAACTTGTAATTATCATGCGTGTAATAATCAAACTCAGCGGGAGCAACTGTTGTAGGCTTTGGGCGTGGTTTGCCAAAGGATGAATAAAATGAAAACCCATCCATTTGAAACAAGGCTCCGTTGTGGTGAAAATCATCGCCAATAAACCAGTTGGTTACGGGTGCCTGCGGACTAACCGCTTTTAATGCCGGATGGTTACTTGCTGCCGCCATTGTAGAATAAAATCCGGGATATGAAATACCAAAAACACCCACATTGCCATTGTTGTTAGGAACATTTTTTATAAGCCAGTCAATGGCATCATACGTATCACTTGCTTCATCAATTTCTTTTCCGGTTTTGTTTCGGTTAAATGGGCGCACATCCATAAAAGTTCCCTCGCTCATCCAGCGGCCACGCACATCCTGGATCACCATAATGTAGCCTTCTTTAAAATATGCTTTCTGGTAACTGCCCCAATACGCCTTCCAGTTTTTTGCACCATACGGCGCACAGGAATATGGTGTTCTTGTAATTAGTATAGGATGTTTTTCACTTGCATCGTTAGGCGCATAGATTGAAGTAAACAATTTTGCGCCGTCGCGCATGGTTATATACACTTCGGTTTTTGTGTAGTTGTTTACCATCCAGGCAGAATCAGCGTTTTGTGCATTTGCAGTGCAGCAGGCAAAGAGCAAAAAACCGAACAGTATTTGTTTCATAATTGTGTATTGAGGAGCATTAAAATTATAGGATTTATATTCTTTG
>JANXWM010000073.1 GCA_025351145.1 Chitinophagaceae bacterium | reverse complement strand
GTATTTTAATATTATTCACATTATCATCAACATTGTAAAAGTAGCGTTGCTTAATGATGTCGGTTATTTACCAACATCAACCCTCTTCTGTCTGCGTTTAGATAAAAGCTCAATATTTAATCCAACCGTACAAGAGTGCGACGCAAGGATGTTTAATAGTAATTCTTTGCTTGGTACAAAAAACTAATTAACTGCACCGGTAAGTTTATACAACCTTCCGTCAGCCTTGGTCATTATGTACATTTCACCTGCAGCATCGCGGCCAAAATGCAGGTCAACTCTATCGGAACCACATACGGCTCTTAGCGGCTGTTCTTTGCCATTTACCATAACACGCCACTCTTTTATGGTTGCCTGTTTGCCCTGCTGAATATCGTTTACATCAATATAGAATAACCTGCCGGTTGGTATATCGCCAAACAAATATTTACCTTTTAAAGCGGGTATTGCATTGCCCGTATATTCATAGCCGCCACTGATGGCTTTGCCTTCGCCATGATCGTATTCGGCAACGGGATAAGTAATATGAAACGAGCTGTCGTTTGCAGGCAACGCATACACTTTGCCCAAATCGCCGTAAGGGTTTAAAAGAAAATTGCCTTCGCGTATGGGCCAGCCATAATCGTGGCCTTTGGCAATAAGATTTACAGATTCAATATTGCCATGCCCCACATTTGAAACAAGCATTTCACCTTTGCTTGTCCAGGTAATACGGTGCGGGTTTCTAAAACCATACGCATAAATTTCGCCATTGGCGGCTGGATCGTTTGCAAAAGGATTTTGTACAGGAATGCCATATTTACCATTCCTGCTGTTATTGCCCGAAGGATTTATCCGGATAACCGTTCCATATAAAGTTGCTTTATTATGCGCCAAAAAAGCATAGCCATTTTCTACGCAGCCGCCTTCGCCAATGCCAGCATATAATAGCCCATAATCTTCATCGCCTTGTTTCGCAAGCGGGTTAAAAGTAATTTCCTGCACACCATGTATGGGGCTCACCATGTTGATGCGCAAAAGCTCACGGCCTTTGCCAGTAAAGGTTTTAGCGGTTGGGTTATCCACCTTCCATTCGGTTAAAACCCATTGCAGTGTAACTTTAATTGAGTCGGCATAACCAAAATCGGCCTTTGCAGTACCAGCAGCTTCAGTATGTGTGGTGTATAAGAGACCGTTCTTTAAAAACTCAGGATGGAAAGCAAAACTGCCAAAGCCAGTAGCAAGTCCCGGCTCATTGATAAATGCCTTTTGCAGTTTTGCCATATCCATATACAGCACAGGTTTATTTTGCTGAAGGCTGTAAAGTTTACCCCTTAAATCGAGCACAAATAAATTGCCCGTGCCGGGTTGGTGATCGAGTTTTGTAATTCTTGCCAATGGCAATTTGCCGCTATCGCTTGATGCCGGAAACTGAGCTACCTGCTGCAATTGCACCACAAGATTAGATCGTTGAATAGTATCGGGTATAGGGTTCGTTAGCGGAGTGCCATTCTTATCCGGAGGTAAGGCAAGTGGCTTTTTATGTGTATGCAAAAAAGCAATCACAGCATTAATGCCAGTGTCGCCAAGTGCCGCAAAAGAGGGCATGGCGACTTTATACTTTTTATACAATGCTGCTGCCCTTTCATCGCCTGAAGTAATTACCTGCTGCGGATTGCCGATAAAATGTGTTATCCAGTCCGTGGCCACTTCTGTAGTCAAACCGCCTAATTGCGGGCCAATACCATCCTGCAAAAAGTTATGACAGCCGCTGCAGTTTTTATTAAACAGCACTGAACCTTTTGCAATGCTGGTGCTGTCTGTTGCGATAGTGCCGGTATCTATTTTATCATTAAGGTTACAGGCATTGAAAGCGATGAGCAGTATTATGGCAGCGGGCAGCAATTTCTGTTTCATGATGGTAGTAATAAACCCAAATCTATTCATTAAAACAGAAATGTTTAAAAGATATTGATGCTGGTTGAAGTTGTATGAAAAACATGGTGAGCCGGGCGACAGTAATGCTATGAAACGTTCCTTGCGTCGCACACTTGTACTACAGAAATTTACGCAGCTTTCAACAGCCGTTGAAGCTCAGGCTTTTTATTATTAATGCGGGCAACATGCAGAGCGGTTTTTTGCAAAATGCCGGGTAAAGGGCAGAACGTTGAAGAGTGCGACGCAACCGGGTTTCATAGTAGCAATGCAGTTTGGGCCATCATAAAAATATGCGCATTAATTAATGCTCCTGTTAACAGGTATGCTTAAAAAGAATATTTACACTACCGGTAAATTTTTAAATGACTTTAAAAATTCATTCCAGGCTTTAACAGCCTGCGATGTTTCGCGTTTCATCTCGGGGCCCATTTCGCCATAAGTCCGGATGCTGCCTTCTGGTATAAATATGGGGTCCCAATTAAATTTATAATCCCCCTGAGATGATTTAGTTATTTGCCCTCTTGTTTCACCCACAAAAGTGTAAATACGTTTACCATCGCAATACCCGATAATAGAACGTGCAGTTGCATCCCTTGGTTCACCTTCTTTTACAAAGCCGCAAATGCGGTCACCCACTGCATTCCATATAATCTGTCCAATTCCGCCGGGCAATGCCGATAAGCTGTCAATAAAAATTCCGCCATGCTCCACCACACATGGAACGCCTAAATATTTGTATGCTTCCAGTGCTTTGGCTTTTACAATTACGTCAATGTCGGGGTGCAATATTTCCTGCAGGCTGTGTTTTACAATAGATAATTCAATATCGTATTGCTTATTTACCCCGGAGACCTTGAAATAATCAAGTATTTCTTTTTCTTTAAAAGGGTTATTTGTAACGTAAAATATTTTCATATTAATTCCTTTAAGAAATGTTCGATGCTTGCTTTTTTATCGGCGGGGTCTAATTCTATAATGGAAACATTCCAGCGGGCAAGCAGTGTTTTCTGAATTTCGCCGGAGCCAAACGTAGTTAAATAGGCACTGGGCGTTCGTTTGTTATTATCATTTCTCACCTGCTGCCTTAGCTTAAAGAGTTTGTATAACATATACCGCACATTTACATCATCTAAACTGTAACCCACAAACAGCAGGCATTTGCCCAGCATATCTGCCCTTAGTTTTATATCAATGGCAGATTCAAATGCAAGCCTGTCGAAATAACTTGATTCGGTAAGCACCAGGCTGGCATCGTCGCTGAATGTGCCGTGGAATTTTACAATTTGTGTGGTATCGTTCGGTGCAATTGCCATGTCGTCAATATTTGAAATAGTGCATACTGGCAACTGCATTAATTCGAATGTGCGCTCAATAATACGGTCGTAATTGGTTGTGTAGATAACAGGCAGTTTCATTTCGGCCAGGGCCGTATGTGCAATGGAAGCTGCGATCTCTTTATCTGATGGATTAAACGAGCGGTCCATAATACTGCGCAACGGGCCGATGCTGCCTTTAATTGCTACATAATATTCTGTAAGCTGCAGATTGTTCCCGTTTAATTTATATACTTCAGGATCGTAACCGAGTTCGTGAGCAATAGTATCTATAAGGTTTGAAAAGGAAGGGAGGCCGAGGTTCATGGAAAGACCTGCGCCTACAAAAGGAATTAATTTTCCATCTTTTCGCAGGGCGCGGAGCTCTTCATAAAAAGTGGCGGCCATAAATTGGTTATTTTAATTTTATCAATCTCTGCAGTAAGGTTTATGAAGGTACATGTTATATTTAAAAAGTTTTGCTGTGCAAATAACTTTTAATGCAGTTGGTATATTTATTCGATCTGCGCTTCGGTAAAAGCTCATAATACAATCCAACAGTACAAGAGTGCGACGCAAGAGCCGATGCTATGAAATACTTTTGCCGGGTTCAAAAAGTGTATTTTAATTTTTATTTATTGCAGATTGATAGCAGCTTGAATTTCGGGTTTCTTTTTTGCAACAATAATGATTAAACCAACCGTCATGGCTATTGCTGCAGCAAACAAAATATAATTTGCGTAAGGAAGTACACTGAAACCAATGGCTTCAAACCCCTGCAGCATTAAAGTGGTTTCTGTTATTAATACACCGGCAACAAAAGTATATACGCCTGTTCGGGAAAGTGCGATGCTATGGTTGAGATAACCTAAAATGAAAAATGTAATTATACCAAGAAAAGACAGATGCAGGTAACCGATTACCACCGGCCTGAAACCAAATGCATACTGGCTTAGGGATGGTATAGTTGAAAGGCATTGCAATAGTAACTTGATTACAAAAGCGATCAACACCATAAGCCATAAATTTTTTGAAAGTGTATTGAGGTTATTGCTTAGCAGTTTTTTTGTATGGGCAAACAATTTAAACATGTATATCAAGGAAATAAGTTGTGCAATGGCCGCGGCAGTTGCAATGATGCGCAGTGCAATTGGAATATCCATCCACATAGTTGATAAAAGATAAGCGGGAAAACAAGTAATAAATAAAATGCGGAATATTCTTTTACTGTACAATCCTGTGTTTAGAAACCCTGCTTTTTGCAGGTAGTTAAAAAATAACCCGAAGCAGGCAAATAAGAACCAACCATTGTATTGAAAATGGAGGAAGAAATAAACGGCGCCGAAATATAAATTCTGCCCGGAAATTTGATTGGCCATTAAATACGCAAGTGAAAACGGGCCTAAGGAAGAGATGGCATATAAAAGTAGTGATGCTTTGATCCATGCTTTGCTGTAGCCATTATCTGCTATATGTTTCAGGTCTTTCCACACGAATGCTATAAAAAAATATGAAACGAAAACAGATAGTGTTGAAAAGATGATGGAGAATAAAGCATATCCCTGAAAAGGAAAAGTAAACAGCATGCCATAAGCGGTGATAAGGTTGCCCCAAAATATTTTTTTATAGCGGCTTAGGTTGATGTTTTTATTATGCTGATACAAATACTGAACAATGAGTGCCATTAATATTTGTGTTACCCATCCTGCAAAAGCAAAATGCGAATGTGCATGCAACAAAAATTTATAATTAACCAACGGAAGGGGGAAGTTTATTTTGTATCTTAATAAAACACCCACCCCCGCCACTACCAAAAAATTGATAAGCGATATTTTTATCCAATTATTGAAAAAAAGATTTTTATCATTCATAAATTACAAAGCAAAGAAAATGTGGCAAAACTTATTGTGACTTAGGCATATTCTGCAAATAATAATTTTATATCAGAAGTACACTTTCCCTTTTTCAATATTGATTATACCTTTCTCCTGCATTTTTTTCATGCAGCGGATAACGGTTTCAACACGAAGGCCAGTCATATCTGCTATCTGCTGCCTCGATAAATCCACTTTTAATTTATCAATATTTGCCGGGCTTATGTTTTTTTTCAATATCTGTAAAAGTGTTTGAATCCTGTGCTCGGGGCCATAGCTGGAAATCTCTTTTGACATGAGGGATTTATTATACAGCCGCTTGGCCAGTATCTGTGTAAAACTGAGATGAATGTCAGGGTATTCTTTCAACAACTGAACAAAATTTTCCCTCATTATCCTTATAAGCACACAATCTTCATTTGCTACAGCACTTGCAGGGTAAGGCTCATCAATCAGCAATACAGGTTCTCCAAAGCTTTCGCCCCGTTTAAATATGCCCTGTATAAATTCTTTTCCATCCTCATTGATGTTTACCATTTTCACACTGCCTTCAATTACCTCGTAATAAAACATGGCTTTATCCCCTTCATAAAAAATGGTTTGGTCTTTTTGATATTTTCTGAAAATGCCACCCCAAGTGATAAGCAGGTCCCGATGAAACATGATGTGGGATTATTGTTACGGAAAGCAAAGGAACACGATAAGTGCAATAATAAACATGATATAAATCACAAATTAATTCTTATTTATATGATTTGAGTCATAATATAGAAACCGCTAATCATTCAATTTTGGGGTCGTAAAAAAACGAACATGAAAAAATTGATATTCATTGGCACTATTGGTCTTTTCATCGCTGCCTGTGGTGGCGGTGCCGGTAACTCAAATAAAGAAGGAAGTGAATCTTCTGAAAATAAAGAGCAAACCGAAAAAGCTGAAAATGGTAATCCTTCTTACGATCCAAAACGTGGTGAAGGAAAATTTTCCACAGTTGATATTGGTGAACATTTAGATGCTGTAAAAGCCGACGCTGGTAATAAAGTGTTTGATGTAAAATGCTCAGCTTGCCACAAACTTACCGCAGAGAAGTTAGTAGGACCCGGCTGGCTTGGTGTAACATCAAGGCATCAGCCTGTATGGATCATGAACTTTGTTACCAATACAGATGAGATGATCACCAAAGACCCTGCAGCACAGGCTCAGCTTGAAATATGCATGGTGCGAATGCCGAATCAAAGCCTAAGCGATGAAGATGCAAGAAACCTGCTGGAGTTTATGCGCAAGAATGATGGAGTGAAATAATGTGCGGATGTGCAGATGAGTATATGTGCGGATGAAATACATTGATACAAAATAGCCTTTCGCTTCGGTAAATGATGCATTACTTACTGTCGTACAAGAGTGCGACGCAAGAATGCTTAATAGTAATTCTATTGCCTGGCTCAAAATAAAATAACCCAATAATTATAAATAAAATGAGAACAATTCAATTAAAATACATGGCGCTTACAGTAGTGGTTGCACTGCTGGGTATAAGCGGATGTAAACCAAAAAATGCTGCTTCAGCAGTAAGTGCCGGTGCCGCCGAAAAGGCTTATGTAGCGCCGGGGAAATACGATGAATTTTACAATTTTGTCTCAGGTGGTTTTAGCGGCCAAATGTCTGTTTATGGACTGCCATCGGGCCGTTTGTTAAGAGTGATTCCTGTTTTTTCTGTTGA
>JANXWM010000714.1 GCA_025351145.1 Chitinophagaceae bacterium | reverse complement strand
AACGGAACTGCCAAACCCCACGCATGAGGACAACAAATAACGATTACCGTAACCATACGCTCCATTGCAAAAGCCAACGATTGCCCTGTGAGATACCAATATAAAAATGTAGTGATACCAGCAAGCAAGGCAATAATAGTCAGCCATTTTGCAGCTTTATCTGCTAATAGCTGTGTATTTGATTTGGCATTTTGTGCATCCTGTACCAGTTTAATTACCTGTGATAAATAAGAATCTTTTGCACCGTGTGATACTGTTACTTTAATGGCTCCGTTGCCATTAATTGAGCCTGCAATGACTTTATCGCCTTTTACTTTCTGCACCGGTTTGCTTTCGCCTGTTAGCATACTTTCATTCAGATAAGTTTCACCATCTGTAATAATCCCATCCGCTGCAACTTTTTCGCCAGGCTTAATTAAAATCAAATCACCGGTGTTCAGTGTATCTGTTTTTACCTCAGCCATCACCTGTCCGGTTATTTTGTGGGCTTCTGCTGGCATTAGTTGTACCAACAATTCCAATTCTCTTGAAGCACCTGCAACAGATTTCATTTCTATCCAATGGCCTAAAAGCATTATTAAGATTAGTGTTGCCAGTTCCCAAAAGAAATCCATACCATGCAAACCAAAAACAATTGCCACACTGTAGATGTATGCAACCGTAATAGCGAAGCCAATTAAAAACATCATACCGGGATTCTTTGCTTTGGCTTCGTTTACCAACCCTTTTAAAAAAGGCCAGCCGCCATAAAAGAAAATAACAGATGATAACGCAAGCAACACATATTCAGAACCAGGAAAACTGATACGGATTTTCAACCAATGCTGTATCATTTGAGATAACAGCATAGTGGGAACAGTCAACACCAATACAACATAAAACCGTTTTCTAAAATCTGCAATCATGCCAATGTGGTTGCTGTGCTTTCCATGCGTATCATCAGAAGTTGTATTAGCAACAGATTCTAAAGTCATACCGCACAACGGACACTTACCCGGTGCATCTAACATTATATGAGGGTGCATTGGACAGGTGTATTTTAGAAAATGATGTTGATGTTCCATAATTTTAATTTCTATCTCCTTGAGGAGTTATGACTAATCATAATCAGCCATTGGCCTTTCACTTTTTTTAATACCGATGTGGCAACTCCTTTCCGTTTTACTTCTGCATTGTCTTTGGCAACTATAATTGTATAGTTATAGGTTTCGGTCGTAAAAGCATAATTGCCATCTACCTGCACTTCCACTTTATAATCGCTGAATGTAAAGGATTTGAACTCTTTTAATTCAGGTGTAAGGTGATGCTCTAAATAATGGACATAATTACCCTCGCTGCCACCTGATTCATAAATTTTTGAATCAGCAGTAAAGAACCTTTCTGTACCTGTTACGTCCAATGCTTCAATTGCACTGTTATAATTCTTCAAAACTTTTTTTACCAATTCAATATCCTTACCCTGTTTTGTATCGGGCATAGTGTCTTTGTTGTTCACATATTGCTTTATTGCTTCTCTTTCAAGTTCGGGCTGACCGCTCTGTGCATAAAAAGTTAATGACGAGAGTAAGAGAGCAAGCGTAGATAATATTGTTTTCATTTCCCTGATTTGAAATTTTAAATGTTATTAATTATTTGCAGCAATCTTTTTTGCGAATGAAAATCGCTTTGAAAATGCTGATTAATATTTGTTTGATTTTCTGCATTGTTTTTATACATTATCATTGGATACCCAAGTGACCTTTTTTTGAATTGGCTCTCGTTTTGAAATTGCTGTTATAGGCTTTGCTACGTAACCAATGTAAAAGAATCCAAGAAGTTTATCATCTTGTCCTAATCCAAAATGTTCTTTTGCTTGTTCAAAATATGTAATTCCTGCTGTTGTCCAATAGCAGCCTAAATTATATGCAGTAACACTTAAAAACATATTTTGAACGGCACAAGCCATTGCCTCAATTTCTTCAATTTCTGGTAATTTTTTTTCTTCGTTTCTTTTCATTCCTATTGCAATAACGTGAGAAGACATTAAAGGATAATTAATTAGTTTTTGGTGTCTTCCTTCATTAAATGCACTACCTGCATATTGTTTGTAAATTGAGGCTTGTAGTTGTCCAAAGTATTTTAAACCTTCGCCTGAAAAAACATTAAACCGCCAAGGCTCTGTTTGTTTGTGATTAGGAGCTCTGTTTGCATTTTCTAATATTTGCCATATAATTTCATCTGGTATGGGTTTTCCTTTTTCGTATTGATAAGGATAAATGCTTCTTCTTTTTTTGATAATTGCATTTAGAATATCTGCATTATCAATATTTAATCCTTCAAGTGTAGCAGCATTAATACTTTCGTTTGCGCTTTTGAAGTCAATTAAATCTTTGCCTGAGCCTTTCATTAAATCAATTGCCCATTTTGTAATTACAATTGAACTAAGGATGCCGCTTAAACTGTCAAGCGAGTACCAGTTATAAAAGTATCCTAAAACCAAAGCTATAATTGCTGTTACACCTGTTAGTGTGTCTGCAAGTACGTGCAGGTAAGCAGAACGAATATTATGGTCATGGTTTTCGTGGTCGTGTCCTAAAAATATTGCACTAACTCCGTGAACAACTACACCAATAATGGCAACAATAATAGCTTCTCCAAATCTTATGGGAAGTGGGTGCATAACTCTTTGTACTGATTCAACAGCCATAAAGATTGCAACCATTAATAAAACTACTGCACTTGCAAAGCCTGATAATGCAAGCAATTTGGCTTTGCCAAAAGAGTATTTATCGCTTTGAGAATATTTACGGGTTACAACGTATGTAACCCAAGTAAGCCCTAATGCAAATACATGAGATGCAGTATGCCAACCTTCGGCAAGCAAAGCCATAGAGTTTGTCCAATAACCAAAAATGATTTCGCCAATCATTGTTACGGTCGTAAGATAAACAACCCATCGTGTCCGTTTTTCGTGGTCGTGTTCTGGGTCTAATGTAACGGTTGCGTCAATAGATGGCTCGTTTATATTTTGATTGTCGGGCATAATAAGTAATTTGAAAGTGCTGTAAAATTAACAGCCATATTGGTCTTATGGTTTCCCAAAAGAGGAAATAATTTGTCGGGCTACAAAGAGATAATGTCTGAAAATTCAAATTAGCAGAGACTGTCAAATAGCATAGCCGCTAACGATCAGGTATTGGCGAAGGCGGGATATTTGCTGCTGTGTCCGCCCACATGCCGAGCTACATAAAGGAACGAAATTTCTACTTAAAATTTAATGTTAATTGCTGAACGGTCTACCCATAACCAATGATTGGTAGCGGTATATGTTGAACAAAGTTGGTCATGCCCCGCTTTTGCCAATACCATGTTGTGCGCCGCTTTGCGTGTGCCCAATTTTAAATTACCCTTTTCCGTGAA
>JANXWM010000700.1 GCA_025351145.1 Chitinophagaceae bacterium | reverse complement strand
CTGCGAATACCGAGGGTAGTACAAATACCGCATCGGCAGAATTTAAATTTGCTTTATTACTGAGTAATGCACCTGCACCTGTTGCTGTGTTATAGTTGCCGGTATCATTATAATTAAGTGCGTAAGCACCGTTTGCTACATTGTAAATGCCGGTAGTATTACCGTTTAAAGCACTTAAACCGTTCGCGGTATTATAATTTCCGCTTGTATTGACATAAAGTGAATAAGCTCCTGTTGCAGTATTGTAATTCCCGCTTGTATTAAACTTAAGTGAATATTCCCCCAATGCGGTATTTGTACTACCCTCGGTATTCGCAGAAAGGGCATTAGTACCTAAAGCAGTATTATCTGAGCCGGTTGTATTTGAATACATTGAATTGTGGCCTACGGTTGTATTAGAAGAACCTGTGGTATTATAAAGAAGTGTTTGAACACCTACTGCTGTGTTGGAATTACCAATCGTATTAGAAAATAATGAATTGCCACCTAACGCAGTATTATCAAACCCGGTTAAGTTTTTAGATAGTGCAGCACTACCTATGGCAGTATTAAATTGCCCGGTAGAGTTTAAAGAAAGGGCTGTTGACCCATAAGCTGTATTCTGAATACCAGTTGTATTAGCAAACATTGCAGAATACCCCATTGCGGTATTATCAGAGCCTGTTGTGTTCGCACCAAGTGCAGATACTCCACTCGCTGTATTTGCATTGCCTGTAGTATTAGCGTACAGCGCATTATACCCTGTAGCAGTGTTGGTACTTCCCGAGGTATTGCTGTTGCCTGCATAAGTGCCTAAGAAAGTATTATAGCTACCCGTGTTTACAACCCCTGTTTCTTTTCCTACAAAAGTATTTTCATTTGCAAATGCATTTAAACCGCTGCTTTCACCAATGTAAGTATTACCGGCGCCGCCTCCATTGCCACGACCTGCGTTGTTGCCAATGAAGACATTTTTATTCCCTGTAGTTAAAGCGTTTCCGGCATTGCTGCCAATTATTACATTTCTTAAACCTGTAGTATTCATTAAGCCGCTTGAGTCTCCAATAAACGTGTTGTTATCGCCATCAGTATTGTTGAGCCCCGCATTTAGACCCACATAAGTATTGCCAGGTGTATTGCCAAGTATGCGAATGCCATTTGAGTATATTGAACCACTGTAGTAAATATCTTTCCACGACGAAGCAGCAGTACCAATATCTCTTGCATTGTTACTGTTAGGTACAAGGCTTGCATTAATGGAAGTTATGCCGAGATTAGATAAAGAAAGATTTGCCCCGGAAGCGGGTAATGCAGTCCAGCTAACGGTTCCGGCACCATTGGTGCTTAGTACCTGGGCATTGGTACCATCATTAGAGGGCAACGTATAAGCACCTATTTTCAATGTGCCTTTTAGCACTGCATTGCCTGTTCCCGCCACAGAAAATACTGATACACCTGTGCCATCACGAAACTCATATTGACCAATAGTGGTATTAAAAAATAAACCATAATTGGTATTGGATGCAAGCTGAAATGCATACTTATTATTACCCACCTGGTAAACACCGGTGCCACCAAAAGTGAGTTTGCCGGTTGAATCTATTTGTGCATAATTAGCAGCAGTCCCCAAACGCCAGCGACCCGCAGCTAACAGTCTTCCGCGTTCAATGGTATTGGTGCGAAACACCAGATCATTCGCATCGGAAGTGCCGAGATAATTTATACCCGATGATATGGCTGCGTTGCCATTAATGTTCCAGCTTTGCGCATGTATGGCAGAGCATGCAATGCAACATATCAGGAAGGCTGTAATTTTTTTCATAAGAAAAATTTTGGTTGATGAATAGTTGAGATATATCAATAATAAATGCATAAAGAAATAATTAGCCCGGCAGAAGTGCTGATGGCATCGTCTCTTGCGTCGCACACTTGTACGTTCGGATTAAGCAGCAACAAGCAGCGAGCCATGAGCTACAAGCTTTGAGCAAAATACAAGTGCTTGGGTTTGCAGCCAAAAGCTCATAGCTGTTGTTCCGTACAAGAGTGCGACGCAAGAGACGATGCCATGAAAATTTTTGCCGGGTTCAAAAAACAATCTGTTTACTTCTGCAAATCCTTTACAAAAATGATTTGAATACACAGCATTTCAACTACATGATGATGTAGCGAAAAAATTAGGAGCAGGAAAAAAATAAGGAAGAAAATAAAAATTTAAATAAGCCTGTCACGTATGGCTTTTGCAACAGCTTCAGGTGCGGAATGAACGTGCAGTTTATCGTATATTTTTTTGATGTGGTAGCGCACTGTATCCATTACAACATTCATTTTTGCAGCGATCATTTTATACGACAGTCCATCAACGAGCAGTTTTAGTACCTGCTGTTCCTGTATGGTTAATTGAAAAGTACCTTCTTTCTTTGACGGCTTTTGAAAGAACTGCAATGCCTTGCGTGCAATAACGGGAGTCATAGCAGCGCCACCTTTCATTACCTCTTTTATAGACGCAGCAATGGTTTCAGGCGATGAATTTTTTAGCAGATAACCCGAAGCGCCAGAACAAATCGCTTCAAATACATTTTCGCGGTCTTCGAAAATAGTAAGCATAATTACCTCAATTGCAGGGTTAAACTGTTTGATCTCTTTCAATGCATCAATGCCGTTTTTACCGGGCATATCTATATCCATCAATACAATATCGGGCTGGTGCGTGGTTACTATATTTAAAATATCCTGTGCATGAGGAAACGCACCACAGCATATTAATTCAGGGTCTTCTTCCAGGAAAGCCACCAGCGATTCGCGGTAATCATTATTGTCTTCGCAAATAATATAACAGGTGTTGCTTACCATCGTTGCAAAAGTATTTTCAATTTATTTCTAAAGCACTACATCATCATGTAAAAGTTATTATAGAAGTAATATTTGCATGGTTATTTTTTTATTGACCGAACAGCATTGCTACTATGAAGTTTCTCTTGCGTCGCACTCTTATACTGTTGAATTTCTATTCGGCATAATGCAACATCTTTATTAAAAGTACCACCCTTTATTTTGCGCCAAACTCCAGTGTAATTTTAGTTCCTTTATTTTTTTCAGATAAAACAATAAGCTTTCCATTTAAATTTTCAGCACGTTCACGCATATTACGTAAGCCATTGCCATTTGCAGGTTGCTGCGTATCGAAGCCAATACCATCATCTTTTATTTCAAGAAAAAAACTTCTGTTGCTTTTATGTAATACAATCCATGCATGGGTTGCGTTACTGTATTTCGCTAAATTGTTGATGGCCTCTTTAAAGATCATGAACAGCTCGCTGCGGTATTGCAACGGCACTTTAAGTGATTTCATTTTTTCATCAGCATCAAAAAACAATTCTATATTTTTTGCCTCCAGCATTTGTGCTGCAAATTTTTGCATGCGTGCAATGATCTGCAAAAAACTGTCGTTAAGCGGGTTTACGGCCCATACAATATCCTGCATATTGCCCGTCATGCGTTCACTGCTTTCTGTTATTTTTTCAAGCAATTCTTTTGTCCTGGCCGGGTCTTCTGTAATTTTTTTGCTTGCCAGGGCACTTACCATATGCAGGCTGCTGAGTGTTGAACCTACATCATCGTGCAGGTCCCGTGCAATCTTTGTACGCAAATACAATTCACGTTTTAATTGATTAATGCGTATTCTGTAAAATAAAAATATAAGTGTAAAAACTGTAATGCAGCAAATAGCATAAAACCACCAGGTTTGCCAGAAGGGTGGCGTAATTGAAATCGTAAGTAATTTCTCACTCCCCCACAGACTCCCGTTTAATGATGCCTTTACATGAAGCGTATAACTGCCGCCCGGCAAATTAGAATAAGAAACAGAAGGGCTGCCAGCGGTGTACCAGTGTTTGTCAACACCTTCCATAAAGTATGAATATTGTGTACGCGAAGCGTTTTCAAAATTAAGCGTACTGAACCTTATGGTGAAATAGCGGTCATCGTATTTCATCTGAATATTTTTCATGTAGTTTAAAGGCTTGTCGTAAAACACAGGTTCATCATACTTTTCAAAAGAGGTAAATGTTACCTGAGGTTTACCTGTATCCTGAGCAAAACGCGAAGGATTAAAACGAAGCAGGTAAGCCCCATCCAGCAATAAAACATTGCCGTCTTTTTCAGGATAAAACGAAACAGAGTTTAGAAAAACAATATCTTTTAAACCATTGGAATAATCGTATCGTGAAAAAGTCTGGGTTTTTAAATTCAACCTTGACAAACCATTGAGTGTTGTAATCCATAAACCCCCGCAATTGTCTGCAAATAAGCCGCGCAGATTATTACTCGAAAGCCCATCATTTGTGGAGTAAATTTTAAATTTTTTTTGTTGAAGATTAAATTTTATCAGGCCGCTAAATTGAGAGGTAATCATCATTACAGTATCAGAAATAAATAATGCATCTATACAATCATCAAATATTTTCCACTGTTCACCTAAATTATCTGAGGAATAACGTGAAAAACCGCTTGTGTTTTTATTGAAAGAAAATAATCCGCCATCTGTTACCAGCCATAGTGTTGAATCATTTTGTGCAAGTACTTTATTAATAAAAAAAGGAAGGCCGGTTACATGCATTGCAGGTAATGAAGTCCAGGCAATACTATTTGTTTGCGGATCAAGTTTTCCCAATCCCTTTTTTTGAAGCTACCCATATCATTCCATCGTTATCCTGTATCATCATGTTAACCTGGTAATACCTGTTGCCTGAAATATCATTCCTGTTTAGAAAATAGGGTGTTAAGCCATCATGTTGGGAATCATACTTTGCATATCCTTCCTGTGTAGATAACCAAATGTTGCCATAGTGGTCCTGCAATATATTATTGATGAGACGGTTCATTCCAGATACGCGGTAATTTGAAGAAACCTGTACATGCCTGTACGATGCAGGGTTGCTTTTGTTCATTACAATTAATCCTGCAGGTGATGCCCCTAACCATATATCACTATCTTTTTCCATTACACAATCAATAGCGAATTTGTTCTTGGAAACAGGAATATAACTGGCAGGTATATAACTGCTGTATGGCAGCAATTGAAAATTTTCAGGATGATTGTTCCAGCGTGCCACGCCTTTGGTTGTAGCAATCCATATATTTCCATTACGGTCTAACATAATATCGTTAAGAAACTCCGAAGGAAGGCTGTTCACATCATCTGGCTGGTTGGTTATTACCTGGAAATTTTTATGTTTAAAATCCATGTAATAAATTCCTTTTCCTTCAAGCAACAGCCATAGATTTCCCTGTAGGTCAGCAATCATTTTTTTTGGTTCAATATCAGCAGACAGTTCTTTTAATCCTGCAGTATCTTTTCCCACTGTTCTCATTTTTTTAAGTTGCAGGTTATATGCATATAGTGATGTACCCCAGCTTCCCATCCATAAGGTATTATCCTTTTTTAATAAAGTGGTCATACTTTTTAGCAGTGGATATGAATAAGGATTATTTGCCGGGCTATAAAATTCATTTCGCTTAGGATCGTATACACGGTTACAATTTTGAAAGGTGAACCAAACAAGACCATCCTTATCGCGGTACACAGAACTTATACCTGAGGGAGGAAAAGTATCTTTCGGCGAAAACTGAAGTTGTTCAAACGCAGAGTCTTTGAGGTTGATCATACTGGTGCCGGAGTATCCACCTAAAAAAACATGATGATAATAATCTGCCTGAATATACTGTATAAAAAAATCAGGAGCTTTTCCATGGAAATTTTTAAAGTCAGCAGCATTCAAAAATGTTTGTGTATTAAACAGCAATTCGCACCAGCCTCCTGCAGTTGCTATCCATATATTTCCATCCTCATCTTCGCTTAGATCATAAATAAAATTATTAATGAGGGAATGCAGTTGTGCTGGGTTATATTTAAAAGTAGTTACATGATAACCATCATATCTGCAAAGGCCTTCAGAAGTTCCTATCCAGATCAATCCCTGCTTGTCCTGTATAATTTTGCTGGTATTATCTGAAGGAAGCCCGTCGTGTGTGGTAATACGGTCAAAACGAAAATAAGGTTGCTGTGCAAACATGTCTGAAGCAGCGAAAAAGAATACAAAAATAAACAGGAAAAAAAATTTCATAACAGTTGCATTGGCATTTTCAATGTAGTGTTTTTTTGCTATGCAACTTATTTACGCATCTTATATTTTATTGGTTTTTTTGACCCCAACTTTCGAATCAGCTTCTGATCGTCCGTTGCGTCGCACTCTTGTACGGTTGGATTATGAATGGAGCTTTTATCAAAGCGAAGAAAACCTATAAGGTTTTAAAACCTTATAGGTTAAGGTAAAAGTTTTTTAGATACGCAATAACTTCAAATCCATTAATGAAACCTTTCTTAGTTTAGTTTCACTATTTTACAGGTATGAACTGATCTACCATTTATTGCGGAAACAAAATAAACCCCGCTTGCAAACCGGCTGCAATCAACTTTAAATTTTCCGGATACATTTTGGTTTACATAAATCCTCCTTCCGATAGCATCATATATTACCAGGCTAAATACTTCCTGCCACGGCATTTCAATAAAAAAAAATTGTCGCGCCGGATTCGGATACATTTGATTGCATAAAGTAACAACTGGAGGCACATAAGTGTGTGAAGAATCCTCCGCTAATTTTACAACCCAAAAATCTTCGGCGCCATGATTGCCGCTTACATCATTATCGTTAGACTCAGTTTGCCCTGTAGCCGCATAACCTTTATCAGAAGTTTGTATAATGGACCATGCCCACTCAGATGAAGTTCCACCAATACATTTTTGCCATTCAACAGAACCTCCAGCGTTAAGCTTTACTATCCAGCTATCATAAATGCCACCATGATTACCAGAAACATCCCCATCGTTTGAAGTTGTACGGCCTGCCGCAATATAACCCCCACTTAAAGCAGGTTTGATAGAAAAAAGAATATCATCGCCACTACCTCCAAAACATTTTTGCCATTGAATATCACCACTTTTATTCAGTTTTATTACCCAGAAATCAATGTAGCCATGATTTGCAGTTACATCACCATCGTTTACCGACTCCGCCTGCCCTCCAACAATATAACCGCCATCTTTGGTTTCGCTAACTGACCTTGCAAGCTCTAAATTGTTGCCGCCAAAACTTTTTTGCCATTGAATATTGCGGTTGCTATCGAGCTTCACTATCCAATAATCGTTATATTTAAGTTCTCCATGATGGCCGCTTACATCACCATCATCGGAATAGGAAAAACCTGCCATTATATAACCGCCATCTGAAGTCATTTGCATGGAAAAAGCCTTTTCATCGCCACTGCCGCCCAAACATTTTTGCCATTGAATAATTCCAGATACATCAAGTTTTACCAGCCAGAAATCATAATCGCTACTATGATTACCGGTTACGTCACCATCATTTGATTGTGCATAACCTCCCATTACATAGCCCCCATCTATACCAACCTGGTGTATAGAAACTGCCACATCATAATGACTTCCACCTAAACATTTTTGCCATTGAATGGCTCCGTTGCTGTTCAATTTTACTACCCAGCAATCGTTACCGCCACCATGATTTCCACTAACATCACCATCATTAGAATCTGTATAGCCAACTGTAATATATCCACCATCACCAGTTTGTTCAATTGAAAAAAGTTCTTCATTGCCGGTTCCCCCAAGTACTTTTTGCCACTGCATGTTTCGGTTGCTGTCAAGCTTAACTACCCAGGCATCTTCAGTAGAAGCAGCTCCATAATGATTTCCAACATCACCGTCATTTGAAGTTGCCCAGCCTGCAACTATAAAACCACCATCAGAAGTTTGTTGAATAGAATGAGCCTCTTCATTAAAAGATCCTCCCAAACATTTTTGCCATAATATGGCTGGTGCTACCTGGGAATTTGCAGCATTACAAATGAGTATCAGGATTTGAACTGTAAGAAATTTTGTGAATTTGCCCATTATGCAATCTGTTTAAAAAGGCTTAGATTGTTTAAGATAATATCAGTCAGATAGCTAAGGCAATTGTTCACTCACCTTAGCTGCTTTGCAGTGAGGATTCCATCGCCGGCAGTCGGTTTTCCGTTTCAAAAACCTTAGCAGATAACAGAACTGCCGCGACAGAAGGCAGAACTAAAATTTGAAGGTTATAAATGAGCCTGTCCAATAAAACGTGGCAAAAGCTCAATAATAGTCAGAACGTACAAGAGTGCGACGCAAGAAAAGCCTCATTCATATTCCAATGCCCGGCTCAAAAAATAATTCTGCATTTTTTTAAGCGCATAAAAAAAGAGGAAGCTGATTGCTTCCTCTTTTTAATTATAGTTTTCGAACGTTTATTCTTCGTCGTCGAAGTTCATTACTTCACGTGCAGTTGAAAGCAGTTCGTATTCTTCTTTGCTGCCTACAATTACGTTCTCGAATTCTTTTTGGCCTGTACCTGCAGGGATGAGGTGGCCGGTAATTACATTCTCTTTTAAGCCGAGCATGTAATCGGTTTTGCCCTGTATAGCTGCAGAACTAAGCACTTTGGTAGTTTCCTGGAATGATGCGGCTGAAATCCAGCTTTGTACACCGAGAGAAGCTTTGGTAATACCAAGCAATACCGGTGTGGCTGTTGCAGGTTCTGCATCGCGTACTTCGGCTAATCTTTTATCAGCGCGGCGCAGTACAGAATTTTCTTCACGGAACTCACGAACGGTAACGATTTGTCCGGCCCTGAACTTGATGCTGTCGCCTGGTTCAGTAATTACTTTCTTGTCGAAAATACGGTCGTTCTCTTCGTTAAAATCGTACCTGTCTTCCAGGTCTTCTTCAAGGAACCTTGTATCGCCGGCGTGAACAATTTCAACCTTCTTCATCATCTGGCGAACGATTACCTCAACGTGCTTATCATTGATACGCACACCCTGTAAACGGTAAACTTCCTGAATTTCATTTACCACATATTCCTGAACTGCGAATGGCCCTTTGATTGCAAGAATATCTGCAGGGGCAATTTGACCATCGGACATTGGTGTACCGGCTTTTACAAAGTCACCATCCTGCACAAGGATCTGGCGTGTAAGCGGAACAAGGTACTTTTTAACCACACCATCTTTAGCTTCTACCACAATTTCGCGGTTACCACGTTTTACGTTACCAAACGCAACCACACCATCAATTTCGCAAACAACGGCGGGGTTACTTGGGTTACGGGCTTCGAACAATTCTGTAACACGCGGAAGACCTCCGGTGATATCCCCGCTCTTACGCATGGTTCTCGGAATCTTTGCAATTACCTGTCCTGCTTTAACAGAATCGCCTTCTTCAACGATCAGTCGGCTTCCTACAGGAAGGTTATAGGTTTTCATTTCCTTGCCTTCAACGATCAAGCCCGGAATCTTGGTTTTATCTTTTGTTTCAATAACAACTTTATCGCGGTGGCCTGTTTGTTCGTCTGCTTCTTCACGGAAAGTAATACCTTCTATAACGCTGTCGAATTTAATTTCACCGGCAATTTCTGATATGATTACGTTGTTGAACGGATCCCATGTACAAATGATTTCACCTTTCTTAACGTACTGGCCATCTTTCACTACGAGTGTTGCACCGTAAGGAACGTTATTGGTGATGAGCAAACGGTCGTTTTTAAGATCCATTGT
>JANXWM010000066.1 GCA_025351145.1 Chitinophagaceae bacterium | reverse complement strand
GATCACTGGAACCTTGAAACTGATTCCGGAACTTATTTTTTAACAGTGAACCCTTCAGCGACCAACAAGCGTTTGGTACAAACCGACAATAATGTTTCCGCTGTTACAATTGCCCCTGAAAAGAATTTCATGTACACGGTTGGCCGGTATTACCGGGACAATATAACGCAGGGCTTCGGTCTTTTTGATGTGCAGAACCTCTATTCCTCCGGCTATGAAAATGGTGAAGGGTTTACCAACAGGGCCATCAATAACTATTCCCAACAGCCGCAAACATTTTCAAATTTATACCTTGATACAAGCGGCCCTTCGATGATTGCCAATTTTAGTGTTGTGGGTAACTACCCATCGACAAGACCGGTAAAAGTAGTTTTGAATAATGATTCGTTGATCCAGTTTACGCTGATACAATTTACCACCCAAAAAGTAAGTGTTCCGGGAATTGCAGCCAATCGCATTATAAATGACCAGGCTGCATTTATTTTGCAAAATCTATCCGATCTTGATGAAGACGATTACCGTGCAGCAACGATTGAACTGCAATATCCAAGGAAATTTAATTTGGGGGCTGCATCCACATTCGCCTTTACTGTTGCAGCTTCAGACACAGGAAGGTATCTTAAAATTATTAATTTCAACAGGGCAGGCACAGATGCTGTGCTATACGATATAACCAACGGTAAAAGATATATTGGCAATACTTCTGCAGGAGATACTTTGCAATTTTTACTGGCACCATCAGTTGAAGCTTATCAGCTGGTACTCGTGAGATCGAGCGGTTCTGTAACCCAAACCATCAGCACACTTAAGCAGACATCATTCATCAACTTTGCCGATGTAAGTAACCAGGGAGATTATCTTATAATTTCGAACCCGCTGATTTACGGCAGCGGGTCAACCAATTATGTTCAGCAATACAGTGATTACAGAAGTTCAGACAGTGGCGGCCATTTTAATACAAAGATTATTGACATCCATCAACTGGAAGACCAGTTTGCGTATGGTGTAACCATGCAACCGCTTGCGGTGAAGAAGTTTCTGCAATATGCAAGGCATTATTTTACAAAACAACCGGCTTATGTTTTTTTAATAGGAAAGGGTGTTACCTATACGGCCTACAGGATGGATTACACTAATGACCCGTTAACTGCAAAAATAAACCTGATACCTGTTTTTGGCAGTCCCGGTTCGGATAACCTCTTAAGTTCGGACAATTACGATCCAACGCCCACCACCCCCATTGGCAGGTTATCCGCTGTATCGCCTGAAGAAGTAGGAACTTACCTGGCAAAAATGAAGCAGTACGAATCTGCGCAGCGCAATACATCTCAAACACTGGCAGACAAGGAATGGATGAAAAAAGTAATCCATCTCGCGGGGGCAAATGATGAAATATCTAATCTTCTTATTGACAGTTCTCAATCTGCATTTAAAAAGATCATCAGTGATACCCTGTTTGGAGGCAATGTAAAAACCTATAGTAAAACATTGGACGGGAGTGGCTATGCCGATAACCTGCTCAGTTTTACAAATGAGTATAACAAGGGGGCTGGTTTACTTGAATATTTTGGACACTCCTCTTCCACAGGAATTGATTTTAGCCTTGATAATCCAGCAAATTATCAAAATGCCGGCAAATACCCTGTTTTTATTGTAAACGGTTGTACTGCCGGTGATATTTTTGATTACGATGTAAACAGATTAAATGCCCGTTCAACATTCTCTGAAAAATTTATACTTGAACCCGAGAAAGGTGCAATTGGTTATCTGGCAACAAGCAGCTTTGGTGTATTATATCAGCTTGGCATATTTACTGAAGAGTTTTATAATTCCATTTCCAAAACCCAGTATGGAAAAGCATTTGGGCAGGTAACAAAAGAAGGAATTTCAAATGCTTTGAACCTAAGGGGCCTGGATGATTTTTTGGGAAGGATGCATGCAGAACAATACACTTTTCATGGAGACCCAGCTTTAATCCTTGGCTCATTTGCTTCACCTGATTACCTGATTGATTCTTCGGAAATAAGGGTGTTCCCCGGCTACCTCAAAGTATCTGATGATTCATTTGCAGTTACTATTCCAATACACAATATTGGCAGGGCAAATATCGATTCTTTACATTTTTCACTGCTTAGAAAATTTCCTACCGGAAGCAGTATTACAGCATACAGTACAAATCTTGCTGCCATAAAAAACATTGATTCAGTTACCATAAAATTACCCATTGTTGGCAACAGGGATAAAGGAACTACGATTATAACAGTTACTATTGATGATGATCATAAGATCACGGAATTGAGTGAAACAAATAACAGCACATCTATCAGTATAAAAATAGCTGCCGCAGATCTCCTGCCTGTATCACCTTATAATTTTTCAATCGTAAATACTGATGCAGTTACGCTTGCTGCATCTACAGCTTACGCATTTGATTCTATTACCCAATATGTAATGGAAATGGATACAACAGCATTGTTTAATTCCCCAATTAAATCAACCATTCAAAAAATATCTACAGGCGGATTAATTGAATTTAATGATGTTACCTTACCATTGAATAACACTGTCTATTACTGGCGTGTATCAGAAGACAGTGCAGATAAACACTGGAATACTTATTCCTTTATTCACAAAAATCCGGGTAACAATGGATTTGAACAGGCACATTTTTTCCAGCATACCCAATCTGCTTTAAATGGGGTTGCACTGGATTCTTTATCAAGGAATTTTACTTTTGCTCCATCATTTAACAATCTCTACATTGAGCATTCAATTTTCCCCACCAGCGGTACAGAAGATGCTCAGTTCAGTGTTTCATTAAACGGAACAATTATTACCTGGAGCGCCTGTGTAGGAAGTTCTATTATCTTTAATGTTTTTGATCCTCTTACATTTGAGCCAATACTGAATACCACATTTCCCTACGGTGCAGGTGCTATATGCGATTCTATGCGCCGGTACAATTTTGAATACAGTACCCAAAGTTCCTCAACCAGGAAGAATGCTATGGATTTTCTGGATTACTATGTACAAAATGGATATTATATAGTTGCCAGAAAAATTTATGACCAGGGTAACAGCGACTGGGCCCCTACTGTGTGGGCAAAAGATACTTCTATTTATGGGCATAATAATTCTCTTTATCACCGGCTTAAAGATCAGGGCACACAGATCGATTCATTTACCTATCCCCGTACATTTATTTTTGTTTTCAAAAAAAATGATACCCCCCATTTTAAAACAATCTCTGTTTTATCTAAAGGTTTATATGACAGAATCAGTCTTTCACAAAATATTGCAGTTTTAGATACAGCAGGCACCATTACTTCACCAGCATTTGGGCCGGCCAAATCATGGGCAAAAGTATATTGGTATGGCACTGCACAAAACAATAACAACACTACATCATTAGATATAATTACCATTGATAAAACAGGCAAAGATTCTTTATATAAAACCATTGATACATCCCAACATAGCCTGGATATTTCAACACTTAATGCTGCTGTATATCCTTATGTGCAATTACGGATGCATACGCAGGATTCTATAACAGTATTGCCCTACCAGCTAAGCAACTGGAGTGTAGAATTTGAAGCTGTACCGGAAGGCAGTATTGCAGCTAATCTTGGCTATTCGATTCCCGATACTGTCGTATTTCATCATGGTACCAACGTTGCTTATGATACTTTAAAAGGGTATGTAGTATTTAAAAATGTAAGTACAACTGCATTCAGTCCGCTCAAGATTAACCTGTTGCTGTACGACGAAAACAATAATCCTTACAGCTTTACTTTACCGCGTACAAGGGCTTTACCTCCGGGTGATACCCTGCATGTTTCATTTAAAGTAAATGTTACTGCCCTTGAGCAGGGTAATTATAATTTATACCTTGATGTAAACCCTGATAATGACCAGCCGGAGCAATACCATTACAACAATTTCCTTTACCACTACGTCTCAATCGACAGGGGAACACTCCTCCCGGTTCAACTGCTCAATTTTATTGCAAAACCTGTTAATAAAACGGTTCAACTGAAGTGGAATGTAACCAGCGAAACCGCCATAGAAAACTATGAAGTTCAATGGAGCACCAACAGTACATCCTTCAGCAGCATTGGTAAAGTAAAAACCATCAGTACCAGCGCAGCAGTAAAAAATTACAGCTTCCTGCACGGTAATCCTGCAAATGGTAAAAATTATTACAGGTTAAAAATGATGGATAAAGACGGCAGGTTTTCTTACTCGCCTGTACGCAGTGTACTGATATCAGAAAAAACAATTACCCTGTATCCCAATCCATTCAAAAGTCTTTTAAATATTGTACTGGGCGGCAGCAGCAATACGGTGGTTCAGCTAAGCCTCTTAGATATTACAGGCAGGCTATTGCTTAGGCAGACATTAAGCGGAAACACTACAGTAAACCTAAGTAAGTTATCTGCCGGCATGTATATTTTACAGGTAAACGATGGCGAACAAATTCAGTCTTTTAAAATTTATAAAGAGTAGAAAAATAATTAGCCCAACTAATGAACACTTATGAAGCTTTCGTTGCGTCGCACTCTTGTACTATAGAATAATTATGAGCTTTTGGCTGTTGTTCAAAAGCTCCCTGCAGTTGCGAACGTCCAATAGTGCGACGCAACGAAAGCCCAATAGTACATATAGCTTATGGTACATAGAAAATTTTATATACTTATATTCCCGGCAATGTAATCAGCAGAAAAATTTCGCACATTTACTTATTGAAAATATTTCCACGGTCGAAAGAAAATGAGAGTTTAATAAGGCAACTGTAAAACCAATCCTTATTGCCGGGGTTTCCCCTTATAATGGTAGAATTAAAGTGATATGGCAGGTTTAATTCATCGCTCCTGAAAGAAAGTTTGGCTGCAAGTGCTCCCCGGGATGCCCTG
>JANXWM010000667.1 GCA_025351145.1 Chitinophagaceae bacterium | reverse complement strand
GAACCAGTCAGATCAATGGCAAACTGTTTCTTTAAAAGTTGATGCGGCATATAAAAATAATTACTGGTTAAATCCTGCTGATGGCTCTGTTGCAAAAGCGGCGAATGTTTCTTTAGACAATAATAGTTTCACTTATCTTTTGCCACCTTATGGCTCAGTTATTTTTTATGCAGCAAAAAAGGAACTGGCTGCTGCAACACTTGATGCAGCTGCATCTGCGCCCAATAATGCAAATGAAATACTGCGTATTGAAAAATGGAATATAAAAGCAGGCAGCGCAGAAAAAAAGAACAGCAATCTATTTGAGTGGAGAACTGATGATGCATTTAAATATCAATCTTCGCAAGGGATTTACATTGCAAACTTTGATCTTAACAAAGCATCTCATAAAAACTATTTTGTAAACCTTGGTACTGTTTATTTTACAGCAGAAGTAAAAGTGAACGGGCAGGTTGCAGGTAATAAAATTTGGTCGCCTTATATTTTAAATATTACTTCCTTTTTAAAAACAGGAAAGAACAGCATTGAAATAAAAGTAACCCCAACGCAGCGGAACGAATTTATTTACCAGGCGAACGGGGGCAATAAAAAATATGCGCAATTCAAAAACAAAGAAAGCACGTTAATGCCTGCGGGGTTAATTGGGCCGGTGGTAATCGTTACAGATTAAGAGTATAAAAATTTTGAGCTAGGCTGAAGAATTACTATTGACCGTTCCTTGCGTCGCACACTTCCTCTGAAGGTAATTCTGTGGAGCTTGCCACAGAGGGCACAGAAACACTGAAAATTTTCTCTGTGTTTCTGCGTATTCAGTGGCATCACCTTCATTTGCCTGTGTGTACTGTTGTTCATGGGTAATTTTACTGCGGTAATACTATTCATCATAAAACAGCCCGGATACCAAAGCTTCAGGAACTGAAAGTAAGGTTCCTTGCCAGTGAATTATATTAAAGGATCTGTGGTAAATAAATTAAACATAATTCAATCGCATAAAGTTTGTATTGTATAAAACTCTTTTAACTTTAATGAACAATGATTGCTAATTAGGTTGCCGGCTGTTTGCAGCTTCATAAAGATATACAGTACAAGAGTGCGACGCAACGGATGCTTAATTTATATTCGTTGCCTGGTTGATAAATGATCATTAAATCTACCTTCATGCACAAGATTTTATTTATCTCATTTATTTTTTTTGCTGCACCAGTTGCAAATGCTCAAAGCACTGCCAGCACACTTCAACGCCCCAAACTTGTGGTAGGTATTGTGGTTGACCAAATGCGCTGGGATTATCTTTACCGCTACTACAACCGCTATACAGAAGATGGCGGTTTTAAAAGACTGCTCGGCCAGGGTTTCTCCTGCGAGAACACGATGATACGTTATACACCAACGGTTACAGCCTGCGGCCATGCATCTATTTACACAGGCTCTGTGCCTGCCATTGATGGCATTACGGGCAACGACTGGTGGGATTATGATGTGAACAATGTTGTTTACTGTACAGAAGATGCGAATGCAGAAACAGTGGGCAGTAATTCAACACTTGGCAATATGAGCCCTAAAAATTTATTGGTAACAACTATTGGTGATGAGCTGCGCCTCGCTACAAATTTTAAAAGCAAAGTAATAGGTGTTGCTATAAAAGACCGCAGTGCTATTTTACCCGCAGGCCACAGTGCCAATGCAGCTTACTGGTACGACAATAAATCCGGCAGTTGGATTACTTCTTCATATTACATGAAAGACCTGCCCAAGTGGGTAAAAGATTTTAACGGCAAAAAATTAGAAGACGGCTATTATGCACAAGACTGGAATACGCTTTATCCATTGAATACTTATGAAGAAAGTTCAAATGATGAAGAGCCTTACGAGAGTAAACCTTTTGGTGCAGGAGTTAAAGGATTTCCCTACAGCCTTAAACAGTTTGCAGGTAAAAATTACAGTGCCATAACAGTTACACCTTATGGCAACAGTTTTACTTTTGATATGGCCAAAGCTGCATTAACCAATGAGCAGTTGGGCGCAGATTCTGTTACCGATCTGCTTACAGTAAGTTTATCATCGCCTGATTATATTGGTCACACTTTTGGCCCCAATTCAGTGGAGGCAGAAGATGGCTTTTTAAGGCTCGATAAAGACCTTGGCGCTTTCCTCAATTTTCTCGACGAAAAAGTTGGCAAAGGCGAATACCTTGTTTTCTTAACTGCAGATCACGGCGCGGCCAATGTACCCGGTTTTTTAACTGAACATAAAATACCTGCGGGTAATATTGACGAGGTAAAAATTGGAGACGATTTAAATAAAGCACTGAAAGAAAAATTTAACACAGACAGCCTTGTGCTGGATATGATCAATTACCAGGTTTATCTTAACCGCGATGCCATAAAAAATGGCGGTCTCAATAAAGATTCAGTAAATAAAACAGTGATTGATTATTTGGTAAAACAACCAGGAGTAAGCAGGGCTTTTGCATTGGATGCATTGAATGAAACAGTTTTAAATGCAACCGTAAAAGAAGCCTTAGTCAACAGTTATTACCCCGCACGCAGCGGTGATATTCAAATTGTTTACGAGCCTCAATGGATCATCAACTTTTTGAACGGGGGTACCACACACGGCGTATGGAATGCCTACGATGCACATATACCATTGCTCTGGTATGGCTGGCATATAAACCAGGGTAGCTCCAACAGGGAAGTGGGTATTACAGATATTGCGCCAACCATTGCGGCCATGCTGCACATACAAATGCCAAGCGGTTCTGTGGGGCATGTAATCAATGAAGCAAAAAAATAGTGCTTTTTAAAATTAAGCTCCCTATTTTTAAGGCCAACTGCACAATCATGAAAACATTTTTTACGGCACTTGTTATTTCCTTTTTTTCAACACTTCACTTTGCATACGGGCAAACTGCTGCTATAGATAAAGTGCAGTTCTTTAACGATTCCTCACCTTTAAATGCAACGCTGGTAACAGATATGGGGAGACTCTTTGGCCAGAAAATGAAAGTGGGTGTTATTTTTCCTGCAAAGTTTATCTGCACACTGCCTGACAGTACAAAAGTGAATGAACAAATACAGATGGAAGTGCGCGGCCATTTAAGAAGAGAGTACTGTTTGGTGCCGCCACTAAAATTGAAATTTAATAACAAAACATCTCCCATTCTTTCGCCCCTCAATTCGCTTAAATTGGTTAACCCATGCAAGTCTCTAAACAATTACAACCAGTACCTGCTAAAAGAATTTCTTGCGTATAAAATCTATAACTTAATTACCGATAAAAGCTTTCATGTAAGGCTGGTAAACTTAAACTGGGAAGACAGCAGTAAAAGCAAAAAAAACGTTTTTCAGCAGGCCTTTTTATTGGAAGATGTAAAAGATCTTGCAACGAGAAATAAGTGTACAGAATCTAAACTTGAAAAGCTTGATATGGAGTCAACAGACCGCAGCCAAATGACCATTGCTGCGCTCTTTGAATACATGATTGGCAATACTGACTGGTCGGTAGCTGCAGGCCATAATTTCAAACTTATTCAGCCCGAAGGTGATAATTATGCAAGGCCCTTTGCTGTGCCGTACGACTTTGATTATTCCGGCCTTGTAAATGCAGAGTATGCGGTTCCCGACCAATGGTTAAATATCGAAAACGTGCAGCAGCGTGTGTACCGTGGCTTTCCGCGAACCATGGATGAATTAAATGCTGCGCTTACCATTTTTAAGCAGCAGAAAGAAAACATTTATGCCCTCATCAACAATTTTAATTTGCTTACTTCCTCCGGCAAAAAAGAGATGATCAGTTACCTCGAAGAGTTTTATCAAATCATCGGCAACCCCAATCTTGTAAAGTCAAAGTTCATTGACAATGCAAGGCGTGAATAAAGAAATTTTGAGCCCGGCTTTTTGATATTCTATTAATCGTCCCTTGCGTCGCACTCTTGTACGATTGGATTGTAAATGGAGCTTTTATCTCAGCGTAGATCGAAGCAATGAAACGTCGCCCTGTCCGCCGCGGCGGATCAGGGTCTCCTGACAAAATATAAAAAATATCCAGGAGATGCTGAAACAATCCTGAATCAGGTTCAGGACAGCATGACGGCAGCGCACTCTTGTACGGGTAGAATATTATTTACCAAAAGTGAACAGGTATTATAAATTTGAGCAATAAATACTTTATGCAAATGATTGATGCCATAATTATAAATTTGCTTTAATGAAAGAAATCGATAAAATATTAAATAAGGTAGAAGATTGCATTAATAATAAATATTATTCCCCAGTTGAAACCGAAAAGGTTGAATTAAAGCCTTCTCCACCAAGCTTAAAGGAAGCTAATTCCCTCCTCCACAGTGTTTGCGCTTTTTTAAATACAAACGGAGGGATTTTGGTCATTGGAATTAGAGATAATAATAATGTGCCCAACAAAAACTATGAGCTTAAAGGCTATAATGAAGAATCAGAGTCTATTTTAAAAGCCTTAGGCAAAAGATTTACTGATAAGGATTGGAATGTAATAGATATAAGCGAATTTATTTTAAATTATGAAATCAGGGATTTCATGAGTTCACGAGTTTGCATAGTTTATATTGATAAACTACCTGATGATTTGAAGTATGTTTTTTTTGAAAAAGTAGCT
>JANXWM010000660.1 GCA_025351145.1 Chitinophagaceae bacterium | reverse complement strand
TCCTCAACACTGTTCGGTTCAAAGTCCCGCAGGTATTCTTCTGGTATTAATATCTTTAATACCTCTTCATTAAATGATAATTGTTTCTTGTTCGGCATTACGCTAAGTTACTCTTAGCACCTCAAAGTATTAATTAGCCGTATTTCTTTGATTTTTGTAAAGTGTTATTTTTACACAATGATTTTATTTTTATACTTTCGGGGCACAATGTTTCAAACGGATACAACCGTTATCCGTTTATAACACATTTACACTGAATTGATTTGCCATCATGAAAAAGGACGATCCTGTAATGAACGAAAATAGCCAAATGACTGGTTCACTTATAAGCGATGCCAGGAAACTGGTTCAATCATATCCCCGGGTTCCTATAACTGTTGACTGTGTAATTTTTGGGTTTGATGAAAACGAACTGAAAATACTCCTGATACGCAGCGACCTTGAAATGTTCAGAGACAAATGGTCTTTGCTGGGAGATTTCGCCGGCGACAATGAATTACTCGATGATGCGGCTTACAGGGTATTAAAAGAAAGAACCGGGATGGATGATGTATATCTTGAACAGGTTAAAACTTTTAGCCGCCCCGACCGCCACCCCGGCGGAAGGGTGCTTACAGTCGCTTATTGTTCATTACTTAATATTGAGCACCACCAGCTAAAGAAGATGGACAATGAACTTCACTGGCACAGTGTAAAGAATATTACCGACATGGCATTTGACCACCAGGAAATTATGGATGCATGTTATGCCTGGCTGCAAAAGCGCATTCAGGAACACCCGCTTGGGTTTAATCTTTTGCCCGAAAAATTTTCTTTGCGCGAACTGCAAAACCTTTACGAAGCTATTCTCGATATAAAAATGGACCGCCGGAATTTTAGAAAAAAATTCTTTGCCATGGACTTCCTTATAGATACCGGTGAATATGAAGATGATGTGCCACACCGCCCCGGAAAGCTTTACCAGTTTGACTTTCCTAAATACAGCCAAACAAAGAAAAAGTGGAGCGGGATTGATTTTTAATCTTCTGTTGTGTACGTTTTTATAATTTTTGAGGCATTTTTTTTTGAACCAAACAGCAGCAATTCTATTTGGCTTTACTTGCGTCGCACTCTTGTAGGGTTTGATTATCTATTGAGCTTTTACCAAAGCGAAGACCGAAGCGAATGTTTTAACCGCAAAGACGGAGAGACATAAAGAGCATACAACTGCTCTGCAACTTTGCCCCCTGCGGTTATTGTATTTTGTTCAGTAATAATCCGAATGTACAAGAGTGCGACGCAACAAAAGCTTCATTCATGTACTTGTGCCCGGCTTCAAAAATTATTTCGATTTATAACAATTCTTGCTAAAGCAATTTCCCATTTTCCTCTTATTCGGTAATACTGCTGCTGGTTTACTTTTTCAAAGTTGCAGCGGATAAGAAATATTTGTTGTCTGTTTATTTTTGGAGCCGTTGTTATGCATGAGATTCACCTGTTGTTTATTAATCACACCTTAAAACAATTAAATTTCAATACAAAAACACTAACGTGAAAAATTTTTTTTTGCGTTGTGTAAAAAATACACATATTTGCGTATTAATGTGTATTTTTTACATCTTAATTAACTAAAACGATTGCATGTATGATGAAAATTAACTGCCGAAAATCGATAGTAACGATTGCTGCACAGCCAATGCCGCTAAAATTTATGCCTGATAATATTTATGAAAACAATGCCTGTTGTTTAAGCAGGAATTGCACTGATACTCCCCCTTTTTATTTTTTGAATTGATTATAAACCTCTATGTAAATTTTTTAAACAAACCAGTAAATTTTATCATTATGAACCCGAAACGATTGTTTATGATGCTCGCTCTTCCGCTGATGCTATTGAGCCTTACGGCAGTGGCGCAGGATAAGCTTGTAACCGGAAAGGTTACAGACTCAAAGGATGGGCGGGTTATTTCCGGTGCTTCTGTTTTAGTAAAGGGAACTAAGATTGGAACCCAAACAGATGCCGATGGTATATTTAAATTGAATGTACCATCTACTGCGTCTGCACTGGTAATCTCCTACGTAGGCTATGCCCCGCAGGAAGTTGCCATTGGTAGTGGCAATATTTCAGTATCACTTTCTGCATCCAGTTCTACTCTGAATGATGTGGTAGTAGTTGCTTATGGTACACGTAAAAAAAGCGACTTGACAGGTTCTGTAACTTCCATATCTGCAAAGGATTTTCAGAAAGGAAATATTGCTTCTTCGGAACAGTTACTGCAGGGTAAAGTTGCAGGTTTGCAAATTACTTCCGGTGGTGGTTCTGCAGGTGGCGGAAGTAAAATACGTATACGTGGCGGTGCATCGCTTAATGCAAGCAACGACCCGTTAATTGTAATTGATGGTATACCAGTGGAAAGCAATGGTATTGCTGGTTCTGCAAACTATTTAAATACCATTAACCCAAATGATATTGAATCAATGAGTGTGCTGAAAGATGCTTCTGCTACTGCATTGTACGGTTCAAGGGCATCAAACGGTGTAATCATTATTACAACAAAAAAGGGTGTAAAGGGGAAGATAAAATTCAACTTTAATACACAGGCATCTGCTGGAGTAGTTGGTAAAAAAGTAGATGTGCTTTCAGCTACTGAAATCAGAAGTATTATAACACAGGATGCAGTGGAAACCGGGAATAATACATATAAGGATTTACTGGGGGATGCCAATACAAATTGGCAAAAAGAAATTTATCAAACAGCAGGAGCTTATGATAATAATATAAGTGCCAGTGGAAGCCTTGGGAAAAACCTTCCTTTCCGTTTATCGCTTGGTTATTTAAACCAGGCTGGTGTTTTAAAAACAAACAAGTTTGACCGTTTATCTTCTGCATTAAATTTATCGCCAAAGTTTTTTGATGATCATTTATCAGTAAACATAAATATTAAAGCAAGTAAAACACACAACCGTTTTGCCAATGAAGGTGCAATAGGATCTGCAGTATCTTTCGACCCAACGCAACCGGTTTATTCTGGAACTAAATGGGGAGGATATTACGAGTGGCTGCAAGCTGACGGTAAGCCTATTGATCTTTCTACAAGAAACCCTCTTGGCTTACTTTACCTAAGGGATAATACATCCGATGTAAACAGGATAATTGGTAATGTTCAATTAGATTACAAACTACACTTTTTTCCTGATCTGCATGTATTGGTTAATGCTGGTATTGATAATGCAAGCGGAAGCGGAGACGATATTACCGATTTAACATCAGCAACAAATTATAAAACTGCGGGCTATGTTTCTCATTATGAACAAAAGAAGAAAAATACCCTTGCTGATGTTTCTTTGTTTTACACAAAGGATTTAAAAAGCATCAACAGCAAATTGGATATACTTGTAGGCCACAGCTATCAGGATTTTGTAACTGAGGTTAGCAATTTTGCAGCTTTTGGTCAGAATGGAGATACGATACCTAATTCAGTTCCCATATACAAAACTGATAAGCCTGAATACAGGCTTGAGTCTTATTTTGGAAGACTGAATTATACACTTGCAAATAAATACCTGCTTACTGCATCTATAAGAAGAGATGCGAGTTCCAAGTTTTCAGCGGCCAACCGTGTTGGTTATTTCCCAGCTTTTGCTGCAGCATGGAAACTGAAAGAGGAGTTTTTTAAAACCAGCAGTTTCATAACTGATCTTAAATTAAGACTTGGCTGGGGTATTACTGGTCAGCAGGATGGAATTGGATATTACTCGTACCTGCCAAGATATACAAGAAGTACAAATACAGGCGCACAATATCAATTTGGAGATGCATTTTATAGTTATTTAAGACCAGAAGGATATGATGCTAATTTGAAATGGGAAACTACTACAACTTCCAATATTGGTTTGGACTTTTCTTTTTTCAAAAACAGGATATCAGGGTCAGCTGATTTCTACATGAAGAAAACAAAAGATTTATTAAGTCAGGTACCCGTAGCGCCCGGTGCTAATTTTGTAAACCTGCTTACTATTAATGTAGGTAATATGGAGGTGAAGGGTTTTGAATTTACTTTAAACACAACACCTGTTAGAAATGAAAATATTACATGGGATTTGGGTTTTAACTATACATATAATACATCAAAAATTACCAACCTGCTTAGTAACCAGGATCCTAACTTTAAAGGGATAGATGTAAGTGGTATTGGTGGTGGAACAGGTAATACGATTGGCAAGTTTGCAGTAGGTTATGCGCCATATACATATAATGTTTATAAGCAGATATATGATAAAGCAAGCGGCAAACCCATAGAAGGTTTATATGAAGACATCAACCGGGATGGTATTATCAATGACAATGACCGTTATTATTACAAGAAGCCTGCTCCGGATGTTTTATTGGGCATAAATACACAGGTAACTTATAAAGACTTCAGTATTGGTGTTTCAGCCCATGGCTATTTTGGTAACTACCTTTATAATAATTACAATTCTAACGCAGGGGTGATCAGATCAATTAAAAATCCGATCAATTTTATTGGGAACGCTTCAAGTAATTATTTAGAAACGAGATTTAATAATAACCAATACCTCTCAGATTATTATATTGAGAACGCATCGTTCTTAAGGTTAGATAATATTAACCTTGGGTATACAGTAGGTAAAGTCTTTAATAATAAAGCATATATGAGGGTTTCTGCAAGCGTTCAGAATGTTATTGTTATTACTAATTATAAAGGACTTGATCCTGAAAATGCAAGTGATTCAGGTGTTGATGGTAATATATATCCTCGTCCACGAACTTTTTCACTTGGTGTAAATCTTGATTTTTAGTCATCAAATAATTGTAGCAAAATGAAAAATAGAATAATAAGAAATCTAATCATTGCCTGTGTTGCAGTTGTAACTGTAACATCCTGTGCAAAAAAACTCGATCTTCTGCCACAAAATGATCTTACCCCGGCTACGGCTTATTCAACGGCCGATGGCTATAAAAGTGTATTGGCAAAAATCTATGGCGGCCTGGCAAGTACAGGTAATACTGGTCCTGCGGGAAGTTCTGATATTCAGGGTCTTGATGAAGGTTCTCAATCACCATTTATCAGGGGATTTTTCAATTGTGAAGAATTGCCTACCGATGAAGCTGTAGTTGCCTGGAATGACCAAACTATTCATGATTTTCACGATTTAAAATGGAGCAGTTCAGATCCTTTTCTCCGTGGCATGTATGCAAGGCCGATTTACAATATAACTATAGGTAATGAATACCTAAGAGAGTCGACTGATGATAAATTGGCATCACGTGGTATTACAGGAGCTGATGCTGATGATATAAGAAAATCAAGGGCTGAAGTACGTTTTTTACGTGCCTTTAATTACTGGGTGATGATGGATATTTTCGGTAAATCAACTTTCATTACGGAAGAAGATGGAATCGGCACTTTTTTACCTAAAGAAATAAGCAGAGGCGATTTGTTCTTGTACATAGAAAAAGAACTTAAGGAAATTGATGGGGATCTTGCTGCCGCAAAAACTATAGAATATGGAAGAGTAGATCAGGCCGCAGCATGGGCCTTACTTGCACGTATCTATTTAAATGCGGAGGTTTATACGGGCACTCAAAGATATTCTGATGCATTAGCCTACGCTCAAAAAGTTATTGATGCCGGGTATCAGTTACAGCCTGGCTACAGTAAATTATTTATGGCGGATAATGATAAGAGAAAAGATGAATTTATTTTTGCCATTAACTGCGATGGACTTAATACACAGTCTTATGGAAATACGACCTTCTTTGTACATTGTGCTGCAGGGGATGATCATAATGAGTTTGGTGTTGGTGGCGGTTGGTATGGTTACAGGTCTACACAGGCCTTAGCCAATTTATTTTCAGACTTGTCCGGCTCATCTGATCAAAGGGCTTTATTTACTACCTCTAAGTATGGCACAGCTTCCAGCCAGTTAACAATAAATGATATCAGTGATTTTAATAATGGTTTACATGTAAACAAA
>JANXWM010000633.1 GCA_025351145.1 Chitinophagaceae bacterium | reverse complement strand
ACCGCATTTACGAGGGCACCAACGAAATAAACCGTTTACTTACCGTGGATATGTTGCTCAAACGTGCCATGAAAGGCACTGTAAATCTTATGGGGCCGGCACTTGCCGTAAGCAAGGAACTCATGAGCATACCAGACTTTGGCAGCAGCGACGACGAGGCTTTTGCAAAGGAGAAAAAATACATTGCCAACTTTAAGAAAGCGATATTAATGGTGGCAGGTGCAGCAGTTCAAAAGCTCATGATGAACCTGGATAAAGAACAGGAAATCCTCATGAATATTGCAGACATGATGATCGACACTTACAACACAGAAAGTGCTTTGCTGCGTGTAATAAAACTCACGGATACTTATGGCGCTGCCGCCGCTTCCCTGCAAACAGACATGATGCGCACTTATGTTTACGATGCTGCAGACCGCATTAATAAAAACGGAAAAGATGCGCTAAACGCTTTTGCCGATGGCGACGAACTGCGCATGATGCACATGGGCATTAAACGTTTTACCAAAGTAGAACCTTTCAACACAAAAGCGGCACGCAGAAGGGTTGCAGACAAAATGATAGAAGAGAACGGATATTGTTTTTAGTATGTAAACAAGCAATAAAAAGTCCTGCATTTTTTGCGGGACTTTTTTATTTTACGGCAATACATTTTTTGAACCCAACAGAAGTTTTCCATAGCATCGCCTCTTGCGTCGCACTCTTGTACTGAAGAATAAATGGGGGCTTTGGGCTGCATATTGATGTTGTTGATTTTTTGCGCAGACACTTTTACCTGCAGCCCGCAGTTGAAAATTATTCCAACCGTACAAGAGTGCGACGCAACAGGCGATTCCCATAGCTTCAAATGACCGGCTAATAATGTATTTATTTATTTTAAGTTTGTACCAGTTGTTTTTTTCAAAATTTAATCTGTCGCACTGTATCCAAAATAAAATTCTATGGAAGACAATACCGCAAAACCTGCCGTTTTAAAAGGCGGCGAATGGTTGATAAAAGAAAGCAACCCTGCTGAAATATTTATTCCCGAAGACTTTTCTGAAGAACATAAAATGGTACAGGATATGTGCCGCCAATTTTTTAACCAGGAAGTAATTCCGGCCCTTGACCGCATTGATAATAAAGAGCCCGGCCTGTTAATTTCCTTACTTTTAAAGAGCGGCGAAATTGGTTTAATTGGCGCCACATGTCCCGAACAATATGGCGGTTCGGGAAAAGATTTTATTACCGGAAGTATTATTGGCGAAGTGCTTGAACTAAATTCTTTCGGGGTAAGTTTTGGAGCTACTAAAGGCATTGGCACCATGCCCATACTTTATTTTGGAACCGAAGAACAACGTCAAAAATATATACCCAAAATGGCTTCCGGCGAATGGAAGGGCGCTTATGGATTAACCGAGCCCAACAGCGGCAGCGATGCCCTTGGAGCCAAAACAACTGCCATACTAAGTGCCGATGGCAAACACTACATTTTGAACGGACAAAAATGCTGGATAACAAATGGCGGCTTTGCAGATATCTATAATGTATTCGCCAAGATAGATGGAGATAAATTCACCGCATTTATTGTAGAACGCGGAACAGAAGGTTTTACACAAGGGCCTGAAGAACATAAAATGGGGATCAAAGGTTCTTCTACCGTTCAGTTGTATTTCCAGAATTGCAAAGTGCCTGTAGAAAATGTGCTGGGCGAAATTGGCCGCGGCCATGTTATTGCTTTTAATATCCTCAATACGGGCCGGTATATTCTTTCCGCCGGGGCACTTGGCTGCAGCAAAAGATACACGTCAGTTTCTGTCCGTTATGCCATTGCCCGGGAGCAATTCAAAACATCGATTGCAAACTTTGGTGCCATAAAACATAAGCTTGGCGAAATGGCCATCCGCACATGGGTTGCAGATTCAGCTTTGTACCGCACCGGCAAAATGATCGATGATAAAGAAGCCGAATTAAAAGCCAAAGGCGAATCTTTTAAAAAAGCATATTTGGGAGCCGCGGAGGAATACGCGATTGAATGTGCCATGCTGAAAGTGTTCTGCAGCGAGGTAATCGATTTTGTAGTTGATGAAGGTGTGCAAATTCATGGTGGCAATGGTTTTAGCGATGAGTACGAAATAAGCAGGGCTTACCGCGACAGCCGCATCAGCCGCATTTTTGAAGGCACCAATGAAATTAACCGGATGCTGATTGTTGACATGCTTCTGAAGCGTGGAATGAAAGGTGCACTTGATCTTAAGGGGGCAACGGTTGCCGTAAGCAAAGAGTTAATGGCTGTTCCGGATTTTGGTGAAACTGATAACGATGAACCCTTTGCTAAAGAGAAAAAGTGCATTGCCAATTTTAAAAAGGTCATTTTAATTGTTGCAGGCGCAGCCATTCAAAAACTGATGACGAACCTTGATAAGGAACAGGAAATACTCATGAATATTGCCGACACGCTGATTGATACTTACAATGCAGAAAGCGCATTGTTACGTGCTATAAAACTCACGGATAATTATGGTGCTGCCGCCACTTCCCTCCAAACAGATATGATGCGCACTTATGTGTTCGATGCAGCAGACCGCATAAATAAAAACGCCAATGATGCTGTAAATGCTTTTGCCGATGGTGATGAACTTCGCCTGATGCAGATGGCAATCAAGCGGTTTACCAGGGCCGGACCCTTCAATACTAAAGCAGCCCGGAGAAGGATTGCAGATAAAATGATTGAAGAAAACGGGTACTGCTTTTAAAGTTTAAATGATGTACCCGGCTTTGGATTATAATGGCATCTTCGTTGCGTCGCACTCTTGTACAGCTTGCCCCGCCTGAGGCGGGGTTTGGAACATGAAGGAGCAAGCCACGAGCCGTGAGCAAAAAAGTTGATTGCAACAACGCGGCCAAAAGCTGATAGTTATTCTGTAGTACAAGAGTGCGACGCAAGAATGCTGATTTGGTGATTTGATGATGGGTTAATTTGATAATGTATTACATAAGCACATCACCAAATTATCAAATCAGCAAATCCTTTTTGCCCGGCCAATAAACTTTATTGAATGTTTAATCTTTTTGGCGGTAAAAGAATATGTGTCTATTTTAGCTTTACACCTTAAACAATATAAAATGGTGAAGAGCATTGTGGCCGTGTTTTTATTAACTTTCTGTATCCTTTTTCCGGGTGTAAATTTTGGCGCTGAAAAAGATTCTAACGTAGTAATTTCTGACAGTAAAGAAATGTACGAGTTTGTGCTGCAGAAATCTGCTGGTATCGTTGCAGTGAAACAAAATATAACTACTAATTATTACTGCAACGATTACCGTACAACCATACCCATCGCTGAAATGTACGACAATGAAACGTTGATTGATGATGTGGATTTTACCGTAGACGGCAAGAAGCCTAAAGACATAAAACCAAAATATTCTTACTACGATGTGGATGATTATTTCTATTCAGATGAGCATGTTTGCTATTTTCCATTGCCGCTTGAAAGGAAGGGAAGCAGCAGTTCGGTTGTGTTTAAAAAAACGGTAACCGATCCCCGTTATTTTATTAATATTTTTTTCTCAGACTCGTATTTGATCTTAAACAAAGAAGTAAATATTAAAGTACCCCGCTGGATGAAAGTGGAACTGAAGGAAATGAATTTTAAAGGATTTCAAATCACCAAAACGTCCAATTACGATAAAGGCGATGATGCGGATATTTATACGTACACCGTAAAAAATTTACCGGCAAGGGAAGGAGAAAGTAACTGTCCGGGACCTACATATATTTACCCGCACATACTGGTGCTTGCAAAAGAAGCCACCGTTGATAATGTAAAGAAAACTTATTTCAATACAGTAGCCGATCAGTATGCATGGTACAGGCAGCTGGTAAATAATATTGGCAATGACGAAACAATTATTAAAGCCAGGGCACAGGAAATAACAGCAGGGCTTACCAATGATCTTGATAAAATAAAAGCTGTTTTTTACTGGATGCAGAATAATGTGCGTTATGTGGCTTTTGAAGATGGGATTGCCGGTTTTAAACCCGATAAAGCCAATGAAGTGATTCGTAAGAAATACGGCGACTGTAAAGGAATGGCAAATGCCACCAAAGAATTATTAAAGAGCCTGGGCTACGATGCAAGGCTTGTATGGATTGGTACCAACCATATTGCCTACGATTATTCCACACCGTCACTCTCGGTAGATAATCACATGATCTGTGCATTAAAGTTCCAGGGCAAAATGTATTTTCTCGATGCAACAGAAACCTATCTCGGCTTTAATGAATATGCAGAACGTATACAGGGCAGGCAGGTGCTGGTGGAAGATGGTGATAAATATATTCTTACCAATATTCCTTCACCAAGTTATTTGCAAAACATAGATCATGAAAGCAGGAAGCTTTCTATCAGCGGCACCGACTTAACAGGAACCGCCACACACGAATGGAAAGGCGAAGAAAAAGAAACGATTATCAGTCAACTGAATGCCATCAAAAAAGATAAAACAGAAGAGTCGTTTATCCGCTATCTTTCTGATGATAACAAGGATTATGTGATTACCAATTTTAAAACATCTGATGTAAATAATTTTGACGAGGACCTTACGGCTTCTTACTCGGTTAACCATAAAAATGCAGTCTCCTCTTTTAGTAAAGAGTATTATGTAGACCTTGATTTCAGTAAAGAAATGAACAGCTTTATTTTCGATACGGCAAAACGCAGCCTAGATTACTGGTTTCCGCATAAAACCGATATAGAAAGAGAAACAGAACTTACCTTACCTTCCGGTTATACCGTAACAAGTTTACCACCCAATGTAGAAGTAAGGAACAGCAATTACGAATTCACTGTTACTTACACGCAGCCACCGGGTAAACTTGTGTATAAAAAAAGCATCATCATTAAAAATACAAAGCTTCAAAAAAGCCAGTTTGCTCAATGGAATAAAGACATAGAAAAACTGGCCGCCTCATACAACGAACAGGTTGTTTTAACTGCTAAATAAAAATGCAATGAAGAAATTAATTTCATTAGTAGGCTTGTTTATATTTTCAGCGCAGGTGTTTGCGCAAAAGGCAGATGCCAAATACAAAGAACATGCAGCCGATGTACAAAAAGAAATATGGGATCCAAAAGCTGCACCTTTCCAGGTAAAAGATATTCCTGCGGATATGAACAATGAAAGCGCGGTAATTATCGCAAGGTCTTTTGAGGTAATCAACTCTGCAAAACTTAAATTAAAATTCAGTTTGTTTATTGGTGCAGCAGAGCGCATCAGCTATCAAACAACTTACCATGAGCGTGTAAAGATCAATGATAAAGCCGCGCTCGATGAGTATTCAACCATTGAGTATACCAAGAAACTCGACCAGACAATGGTGGCCGGCTTTACAAAAATTTACGATAAAACAGATACTTATATCGGCGCGAAAATTATCAAATCAACCGGCACAGAAGTAGTGGTAAACACCGATGAGGAAGTGCTCACCACCAACACAGATAAAGCCAAAGAAGGCAAGCTGGCTATTTCCAATTTGCAAACTGGCGACATACTCGACTATTACATCCGCATCGAAAAAATGCAGGAGAACAGCACCGAAGTACAGGGGCCTTACACTTTTGTAATGGGTGGCGATTACCCTATTCTTTATTACGCTGCAAGGCTGCAGTTAGATGAGCATGTGGGTGTAGAATATATCTCTGCCAATGGTGCCCCGGCATTTAAGGAAGGCAAGAACGATGATGGCGACCTTACACTCGAACTCACTCAAAAAAACCTACCCAAATTCCAGAGCAGTTTATGGACTTCGGCGCTGCGTCAGTATCCGTATATAACCGTGCAGTACAAGTTTGTATCAAAAGCAGAAGACCAGTATTCGCATTTTAACCGTGGCGAAATAAAGCATGGTTTCCTTAGCGACGACCTTATTGACCAATTTAAAAAAACGCTTCAGGCACCCGGCGGACTTATTAATTATTACCCGCTCACATTAACCCAGACTTATTTTGGCGGCGAAAAGAAAATGAAAGATATATCACAGGATAGTATTGTAAAAACACTCTACAATGCCTGGCGCTACAATACTTTCTGTTCCTTTCCCACAACCAATATCAATGTATCCAACGATATTAATTACAACCGCGCAAACAGTCTTATCGGTGCCATCAGTGTAAGCCGCATGCTTACTTCGCTCGATATTGATAACACTATTTTCCTCGTGTGCTCCCGCAATTCCAACAGCTTAAAAAATGTAACCGGTATTGGCGATTTCGATGCACTCGTAAAAGTAAATGCAGGCAAACAGTACTGGCTCGCTTTCGACGATATTGTAACACAGTTCAACGAAATACCCGCACGTTTCCAGGGCGAAGATGCCATTACACTCATGCCGCAGAAAGAAAAAAAATCCATCACTTACGAAGATGGCCGCGGTAAAGTTCCCGTTACTGCCGCAGCTGAAAACAGTATTGCCGAAAGCCTCAATGTAAGTTTCGATGCCGCCAATATGCAGTTGCTGCAGGTAAACCGCACCTGCAAACAATCAGGCTCATTAAGGCATGGCGACCAGATGCAGCTCTTGTTGATGGAAGATATGGAAGCCTCACTCGCCACCGCAGTAACACAGAAAAAATTACTGGAAAGATTGTACGATGATAAAAAATCTAAGAAACTCGTAGATGAGTTTTCCGCCGCATTTGCCAAAGAACGCAGCAACCAGAAAACCTATTTCACCAACGAAATAAACGGACAGTTCGATGCCAAACCAAAAGATGTATCAACTTACCAGGTAAACCAGCCCGCATTGTTCAGCGCCAAAACGCCGTTCGAGTTCAGCAGCAGTTTTAGTATGGAAAACTTTGTAAAAAAAGCAGGCAATAATTACATTCTCGAAGCAGGCAAACTCGTAGGCAGTTATTCAAAGGTCGATGATAAAGAGCGCACACGCAGCGTAGATATTTATATGCCCTGCGCAAGAACGTTCAGTTACAATATCAGCATCAATATACCCAAAGGTTACAATGCCAAAGGCGTAGAAGAACTCAATAAAACCATCAGCAACGAAACAGGTTCTTTCAGCAGCACCGCCGCCATAGAAGGCGATGCAGTAAATATAAAAATTGCCCGCACCTACGCCAACAATTTTGAGAAAGCCGCCAATTGGCCCAAGCTCCTCGAATTAATGGATGGCTTCTACAACTTTACTACGCAGAAAATTTTATTAGAGAAAAGCAAATAACAAACTTCATTTCCCGCATAAAAAATTACAGCCGCCGTATTCAATTATTTTGAACCCGGCGGCTGCACTACTATGAAGCATTCTTGCGTCGCACTCTTGTACGGTTGGATTGGAGATTGAGCTTTTATCTAAGCGAAGGTTGACGGTGACATCAGCGGCAACGGCAAGGAGTGCTACCAACGATGTGAAATTGAAATACTAAATCCGGGCCCAAATATTTGAGGCTTCTATTATCGGCAGGCTATAAGCTGTTGATACGGAAAGGCGGTAGTTTAAATATTGCTTAAGCGCTTGTATATTTTAAGGAAAAGGTTTATTATTGATTCATTAATCAAACCCCGCCAATTCATTCCCCCCAATATGAATAGGTTTCTTGTGTGTATTATTATATCCGTTTCCCTGATCCTGCCCGCGCTTGCGCAACAGTTTTCGCCCCTTAATGTTCGTGCACTAACAACTGAAGATGGCCTTCCTCAAGGTTTTATTACAGGCATAATTCAGGATAAGCAAGGGTTTGTATGGATTGCAACACTTGACGGGCTCGCCCGTTATGATGGCCGGACTGTTAAGGCATTTAGCCACCGCGAGGGCGATAGCAGTTCACTCGCCGCAACCGTGGTCCGGTTTATTTCTCTTGACGGTATGGGAAATATCTGGATACAATACAACAATAGCAAGATGGACATACTTGACCCTTATACCGAACGGGTAAGACATTTGTCTGCTGAACCCGCTTTTCGCTCACTGAACCTGGGATCGAATGGTGGAGGCTTTCTGCAACTCGTTTTTGATAAGGAGCAAAATGGTTATATAATTCAATATGATGGAAATAAAGTTCTTCCTTCAAAGCTATATGTGGTTAATGCACAGCATGCTGCATTGAAGGAAGTTTTCTTTTCCCCGGAGGAAATGCCGATGGGGGCAAACAGCGATTTGAGCGGAAACATATGGGTTGCAACTAAAAGTTCTTTGGTTGTATTGGGTAAGCATCAACATATTGTCAAGCGGTATTCTTTACCTCCCGCACTGAGTACCGAACTGAACTATGGAGAAACCAAAAATAAAATCGCACTCGATCTTTCCATTAAAACGGATATTGTTATACCTACAGCGGAATCTTTATGGAAATTTGATGCAGCACTTAAAAGCTGGAGATCATTACCCTATCCGGCAGGCGAAAGAAATGCAATTACCAAATACCTGGTTACAGATAAAAACGGCACACGATACCTCGTTACCACGAATACTATTTACAGGATCAATGAAGATGATAGTTACACTTTTATCTGGCAAAATGATCTGAGGCCTCCCAATATTACCTGTGGAATGTTTGACAACAACAATAATTTGTGGGTCGGTACCAACACATTCGGTGTTCGTATCATCAGCCGCATTACTACCGGGTTTCATTCCTTCAAAATAAGCAAAGACTTTTTTTACGATGTAGTTCAGAGTTGGTCCACGGTAAAGGTGGAAGCAAACCAGGTGGATGCGGGCTATCAAGGGGCTAACAATGGACGAACAGTCTATGATAAAGAAGGCAATTTATGGCTTATTAATTTTTACACCACTTCAATTGACGGGCAGTCAATAGATTATAATTCATTTACAAAACTTGAAAAACGACATGCGACGGTTTATAATGCTCCCGGGCGCAGCTATCTTGGGAAAGGAGAATGGTATAAGCTGGCTTATGGCTTTGCATTTGACGACCATAACAGGTGCTGGGCGCTGGCGCCTCATATTGATAAACTAATGCAGGTAGATTTGAAAAACAGTGGCTTTTCTGATTCTTTTAGCCTGAACAGGAGTGATATATCACCCGGCTCTATGCTTTATGCCAATAAGAAGATGTGGATCATTTATCCTGATGCGGTTTGCGCTTTTGACCCGCAGACAAAAACTGCTATATGGTATAAAGATCAACCTGGACTTACAGTGTTTAAAAGTTCTTTTTTGCTGATGGCTACGGCTGATCCTTCTGTTCCCGGCATTTTATGGATTACTTCCCGTGGAAATGGTTTGATACGTCTCGATACAAGAAACGCCTCGGCAAAGGCATTTACTACAGAAGACGGTTTGCCTAATAACACCGTTTATTGTACGGTTGCTGATAAAAAGGGCTATCTATGGTGCAGCAGTAACAAAGGTATATTTCGTTTTGATCCGCGCAGTTACGATGTACTGGCTTTTTCCCAAAAAGACGGTTTGCAAGGTAATGAATTCAACCGTTATCAATATGTGATGTTCCCGGATGGGAGGATTGCTTTTGGCGGAGTTGATGGCTTTACAGTGTTTCATCCGGATTCAGTTCGCGTAGACCAGTTTCAGCCACAAATAGCTTTGACCGATGTAGCCATTAACAACGAACCCCTGGCTAAATATCAGGGCTGGAGTGACAAGGCAGTCGTATCGATAGATACCCTGCGCCTGACCTATGATCAGAATTTTATCAATTTCCGATTTGCCGGTTTGCAATATAACGACCCGGAGAAATTGCAATACCGCTACATGCTCACAGGTATAGACAAGACCTGGGTAACGAACGGCACGCAGAACAGTGCCAACTACACTAACCTGGCTCCAGGCAACTACGATTTAAAATTGAACGCAAGTAACACCGCCGGTATTTGGAGCAGCCATGTAAAAACAATTCATATCATCATCGACCCTCCCTGGTGGAGCACATGGGGGGCGTATGCACTGTATACCTTAGCAACTGCTGCAATCATCTTACTGGCCTTCCGGATACAACTCAGGCAGGCAAAAGCAAAACAATTGATCACGTTGAAAGAAAAAGAGGCAGAACAGTTGAAGATAGTTGATGAATTAAAGTCGCGCTTCTTCAGCAATGTTACACATGAATTCCGCACACCGCTATCACTGATTTTGTCGCCGGTGGAACAACTACAAAAACAGGACGCCTTACCCGGACCTGTTAAAAAGGAGCTGGCTATGGTGCATCGCAATGCCAACCAGTTGCTCCGGCTCATTAACCAGTTGCTTGATATGAATAAGATCGAAAGCGGCACGATGACAGTATTTTATTCCACGGGCAATGTGGAGGCGTTTACAGAAGAATGCCTGCAGTCATTCAAAAAAACTGCCGCGGTAAAACATATCAGGTTGTCTTTCGCTGCAAATGCAACCGGACAGCCTTACCTGTTTGATGTTGATAAATTTCAGAAGATTATTTATAACCTCTTGTCCAACGCGATCAAATTTACCCCGGAAAACGGCGTGGTTTCAGTAGACCTGGCCATTGAAGAGGTTGGGAATGCCCCGGCACAAATGCAATTGCGGGTTACAGATTCGGGTATCGGTATAGCGGAAGATCAATTGCCGTTTATATTCGACCGCTTTTACCAGGTTGATAATTCCGCCACCCGAAAATACGAGGGTACCGGGATCGGGCTTTCGTTAGTGAGGGAATTGCTGCAGTTGATGAAAGGCTCTATTGGCGTGACCAGTCACCCGGGTCAAGGTACCAGTTTTGTGGTAGTGCTGCCTCTGCAAAAAGCGGGTAGCGAAGACCTGCCGCAGTGGACAAAATCCCATGGTTCATTAACGGATGATATTGCTGTGCCGGTAATGCAGGGTACAAAACCGGCTGCTGAAAGCCGTGAATTAACATCAACACTGGTGATGGTTGTGGAGGACAATGAAGAACTGCGTGAATTTATTGCGCAGACGCTGGGGCGACAATACCGCACCATCACGGCATCCAACGGCGAACAGGCGCTTGGGTTAGCCCGCAAGGAATTGCCCGATGTTATCATCAGCGATGTGATGATGCCCGGCATGGATGGCTATGTATTAACCAAAGAAATTAAATCCAATGTCATGACCAGTCACATTGCTGTTTTGCTGCTAACCGCGAAAACCGCGCATGATAGTGTACTGGAAGGTTTAACATCGGGAGCCGATGATTATATCACCAAACCTTTTCATTTTGATGAATTGGAGCTGCGCATTCATAATATTTTGCAACGGCAGGAGAAGCTGCGGTTATTCTTCCAGTCGCAGTTGAACAATCCTGAAACTGCGATTAATATAAAAGAAGCCGAAAACCCATTCATATCAAACCTCTACACCATCATTGATGCACATTTGGATGATACTACCTTGAGCGTTGAAAAGCTAGCGACAAAGGCAGCGGTAAGCAGCAGAACACTCAACAGGAAACTGTCTTCGCTTGTTGGCTTGTCTGCCAATGAACTTATCAGACAGTATCGCCTTAAGCGTTCAATAGAATTTTTGAGATCAGGAAGTAATGTTTCTGAAGCTGCCTACAGTGTTGGATTCGAAACGCATTCGCATTTTACTATTTCATTCAAAAGTTTTTATGGTGTTACGCCCTCCGAATATGCAGGAAGAAACAAACTACATAAATAAAATAAACCACGAATAGTCTACATGCTATTCATGGTTGAGTCGGCCAATGATATAAACTTAGTTAAGAAACAGGTTGGAATGTAACTGTGAATACATTTCCCCCTGCATAATCTTTGTTTTTGTCTGGAAATGCAATGTAAAGTTGGTTGGATGGATAATAGTCGATAACAACGTCGTTTTTAAGACCTCGGGCAATAACAGTATCCTCGCCGGATTTGTCCTCTTTGATATCGAATTCGATCTGTCTGAAATCTGAATTGTCTTGACTAATTACAACTTTCATCTTTTCTGTGTGTCCGTACCATTTTGTACTAAAATTGCCACTCGCCCGATGATCTTGGCCTACTTTAACTCTGGATTCTGAAACAATGATTGCAACTGGAATCATAAAACCTCCTTTTTTTTAATGAATAATGATGAAAAAAAATAATATCACAAGGTTACCGCGAACCTGCACCATAGTCTTTTTGTTTTAGGACAAAAACTATTTGCTTTAGGACATGTAAATACTTGGTCAAATCCATTCATATTTCAGCCGCCAATTACATTACAGAAATTAAGCAATGTCCGAAAATTGAAAGCTTTTGTCCGTTTTGCGAAAGTGATTATGCCTACAGAAGATGAATTTACAGCATGATTAAACCACTAATATGAAAGCAGTAACTCTTACATTTTTATCCCTTGCATTGTTCGTTTTTATTTGGGTACCGGCTAGCCGTGTAGCGGCACAAACCAATATCTTTCCTGCAACAGGCCCGACTGGCATTGGGACCCTAGCACCCAATCCATCTTCCCTTCTTGATGTTACATCCAGCTCTAAGGGGATACTAATTCCTCGTATGACGAAGGTTCAGCGTGATGCCATTGCTGCGCCTGCTACTGGCTTACTGATCTACCAGATTAATAATACGCCAGGCTTTTATTATTACAGTGGTACAGCGTGGATTGCCATTTCCACGAAAGGAGCAAATACGTCATTGTCTAACCTTGCAGCAACTACTGCTATTAACAACAGTTTGCTTGCGGGTCTTGATTCGTCCATAGACCTGGGGTCTCCCTCCAAAAGATGGAAAGGTATTTATGCAGGCAATGCCAGCATCAGCAATGATATGCTGGTCAATGGAATTACTGTCGGGCGGGGTGGCGGCAGCGTTTTTGGAAATACAGCAATAGGTCCAAATGCTTTAGCTGTAAATACCAGCGGGTATTATAATACCGCGAATGGCTTTGAAGCCATGGCCCACAATACCGACGGATATGAAAACACGGCAAACGGCTTCCAGGCACTTTCACTAAATACTACAGGGTATGGCAATACTGCCAATGGACTGGAAGCAATATATGCTAATACGATTGGCTTCAATAATGTGGCTGCCGGAAGCAGAGCTTTGTTTTCGAATACCACCGGCAACGGCAATGCTGCTTTAGGTAGTGGTGCTTTACGAAGCAATATAAGCGGCAGCAGCAATGTGGCTATAGGCATAAACGCATTGGCATCTGACACTGTAGTATCTAATTTGGTTGCAATAGGAGATTCTGCTTTGTATTTAAATACAAGCGGAGAGTTTAACGTAGCCGTTGGCAGTAAGGCACTTTACTCTAATAGTACCGGTGCCTGGAATGTAGCAAACGGTTATCAGGCTCTTTATTCCAATACAACGGGTTTTGACAATATTGCTAACGGCTATCAGGCGCTTTATCATAATACGACGGGCGGAAACAATGTTGCAAACGGTTACCAGGCTCTTTACTCCAATCAAACTGGAACTAATAACATAGCAAATGGAATCTGGTCACTTGCTGCAAACATAAATGGGTCTGACAATGTAGCAACTGGCTATCAAGCGCTTGATAATAATGTTTACGGTAGCAATAATATTGCAACAGGGAATTCAGCCCTTTTTTGGAATAGTGGAAGCAGTAATATAGCAATAGGTGTTAACAGTCTTCATGATAATTCGTCAGGAAATTTCAATGTAGCTGTAGGTGAAAGTTCTTTTGCTACAAATCAAAGTGGCTCTAATAACAGCGCCTTTGGTTCTCTTGCAAGCGTCGCTTCTGTCAATCTTAACAATGCTACTGCCATCGGTTTTGGTGCCACAGTTAATGCATCCAATAAGGTAGTGATTGGAAACAACAGCGTCACTGTTATCGGCGGAAAAGTTAGTTGGAGTACTTTAAGTGATGGCCGGTTTAAAAACAACATCAAAGAAAATGTACCGGGGCTTGACTTTATCAAAAAGCTCAGGCCTGTGACCTATAATTTGCAATTGCAGGAGTTTGATAAGTTCCTCGGCAAAAAAGACAGCTTAATAAAAGCCAATGCCGCAGATTATGCAAGAGAAGAAAAGAAACTGCATACCGGCTTTGTGGCGCAGGAAGTAGAGAAAGCAGCAAAAGAACTGAATTATGATTTTGACGGCGTAAATCATCCGCAAAATGACAAAGACAATTACTCATTAGCGTATGCAGACTTTGTGCCTTCGCTGGTGAAAGCAGTGCAGCAATTGAGTAAGATGAATGAGGAGAAAGATGCAAAGATTAGTGACTTGGAAAGCCGTATAAGCAAGTTAGAGGCTACCCTGAGTAATGCAACTGTAACCAGTAACTCTACAGTCATAAATAATCTGAACAGCGCGACCATTTTTCAAAATGTTCCAAATCCATTTAGAACAAGTACAACCATCAGTTACAGTTTGCCACAAAATTGTTCGTCTGCCAAAATCATTGTAACGGATAAATCGGGCAAGGCATTAAAGGAGATAAAGCTTCCGGTAAAAGGAAGCGGTACTGTAAATCTTGATGCTGCGACCCTTGCTTCCGGTGCTTACCAATATGCTTTGTACGTTGATGGAAAACTCATTGATAGTAAGCAGATGGTGCTGGCGAAGTAGTAGAAGATTTTAGCTCTTAAGCAAGCTCCTCCAAGACAAAGCGTGGCTGAAAGGTCACGCTTTTTATATTATAACCGTGCTTATATAAATTGATACTATGGATGAGTTAATAACCGAACGTACAAGTGAGTGACACAACCGGGATGCTTAAAGAACAGGAAGCCGGCAACCAAATCAATTAAAATCTGCACTTGTCTTAAAATTGAAAGCCTTTGTCCATTTTGAGAAAGTGGTTTTGCCTGTAGAAAATGAAATTACAGCATCATTAAAACCACTCAATATGAAAGCTATTACTTCAACATGCTCACTACTTGCATTATTGATCCTCTGTTTTTCAACATCCGTTCTGCGTGCACAAAACGGGAATACCGTGCACCAAAAAGATTATATCGGCGAGAACCCAACCGCCGATGCCGACATTAAGGTTGTCAGCGATTACACTAATGCCATCGTTTCCGGCGATCTGAAAAAAGCAAAAACTCTTTTAGCCGGTAACTATATTGGCTATGGACCGGGCCCGGTTGATTCAGCCAATGCTGATAAGGAGATGAAAGCCTGGGAAGAAAACTATAAGACACAGACTGACCGCAAGGTGGAATTTATAACACAAACTTTTCGGGTACTTGATGGCGATCTCAAGGGCAATTGGGTATCGGTATGGGGCACTTATTTTTTTACCACAGACGGAAAGAGCATCAAACTGCCTTATCAATCAACCTTTCACGTGACCAACGGAAAGATCGAGGGGTCGATCATCTATTTCGACCTGCTGTCTGTTTTTCAAAAACTGGGGTATACGCTAACTCCACCAGCCGGAGGTAAGTAGTATAAGTGTAAGTTCTCCATTTATCATTCCCATAAATCCGATTATGCAACCAACAAACAATGACGCCAATCAGCGCGTTTATGCACTCGATGCCTTGCGTGCTATTATGATGCTTCTCGGCATAGTACTTCACACAGAAATCACTTATGGTGTCATAGGCTATTCGGAGGCCTGGCCGCTAAAAGACCCCGTTTCGCAAAACATCTTTTTTGACATTCTTTTCGGGTTTATTCATTCGTTCCGCATGCCTGTATTTTTTGTCGCCGCGGGCTTTTTTGGCGCGCTACTCTTTTATAAGAAAGGTCCTGCTGCTATGTTGAGTAACCGCTTTAAGCGGATTGTATTACCCTTTATCGCAGGTGTACTCGTGATCTACCCAATGACACTTTTCACTTTTACCTTTACAGTTGAAACGTTTGCCGGAATGCCGACTGCTTTATCAGATTCATGGCATCTGATCGCAACAGGTGCGTTTATTCCGACAATAGGAGTTATACACCTTTGGTTTCTTTATTTCCTTGCGATGTTTGCCGTTCTGAGCTGGGCCATTGGTATGTTGTTCCGTAAGCAAACTTCTTTTACCAGATCGTTTAATAGTGCATGCACCTATGTTTTGCAAAGGCCGCTGCTTCGTCTTATAGGATTAATTGTACCTTATTTTCTTTGCCTGGTATGGATGGGCATGTCAGGGATATTTACCAATCTTTCCTGGTCTGTTGATCCGGCAACCTTTGCTATTTATTTTCTTTTCTTTGGATGTGGGTGGATGATTTACAAAACTAATACACTCGGCTATCTTGCCGGTGGTACCTGGTTGCAACTTGGTTTTGCGACGGTTCTTTTTCTCACGACGAATATTTACCAGTGGCCTAAGGAAGCATGGGTATTAACTGTGCAACAAATTTCCACTTCGGTTTCCGGCACCTTGTTCATTTTTGGCTTTCTTGCGCTGTTCCTGAAGTATTTTAACCATTATTCTCCAAGGTTAAGTTATCTAATGGATGCGGCTTACTGGGTTTATATCATTCATTTACCCATTGCCGGACTTCTACCCGGTATAATGGCGGCATGGCCAATACCTGTGTTTGCCAAATTTGCGATCAATTTTAGCATGACAGCAGCCATCTCACTGGTGAGTTATCATTACCTGGTGCGCGGAACTTTTATCGGAATGTTCTTAAATGGAAAAGTACATAAGCGGAAAAAGATACAACCAATCATTGCTGAACAGGAAAGCAGCACAGCAGCAGTTCTTGCAGGAAGCAGGAATTAAGTGAATAGGCTGGCCTGTACGAAACAATGATATTGGCAAAATAAACCCAATACATCAAGTATTAATGTCCCTCTCCCAAAACAAAGCGTGACCGCAAGGTCACGCTTTGGGGTTATAACAGTGCTTACACAATAGTTTTAGAACGATTTCTTTTGCAATGAGAATTAGATTTTTTTGTCTCCGGCTTTCGTGCATATGGCATCACCGGTTGTGTCACTCATTTGTCCTCGCCGTTGACGGTGTTGTCACCGTCAATCTTCGCTTCGCTAAAGCTCAATAGAATTACAGCAGTACAAGAGCGCAACAGTCTATCCCGATTCATCACACAAGCGTCAAGCTAAATAATAGCAATAAGCATTGCAATTCTTACTCACTAAGCATTTCAGCGAGTTATTGGGAACTTGGATTTAAGCACTTCCCACCTGACACCAGTTGTCTCATAAGGCGTCCGCCGCGGCGGATTCGGTTTCCCCGAAGGGGGAATTGAAAAAATGCAAAGCATATTTTTTCAAAGAAGCGAAAGCAGCGCTGTTGAGACAACGAAGCCATGCGGCTTGAGCACTAAGAGCCTTGTATTTGAAAGTTGTTAAAACAAAAATTTGTAGAGACAGACCTGTTAGGTTTTAAAAACCTAACAGGTCTTATCAAAAGTCCATTTCCTCGCCAATGACGGCATTGTCACTGTCAACCTTCGCTTCGGTAAAGCTCAATAAAAATCCAGCAGTACAAGTGTGCGACGCAAGTAAAGATTCATGCTTATTATTCGTTTAGCACAAAAAACTCTGTGTAACTCTGTGGTCAAAGAATTTACACATTTACTTAAATAGCGCCACACACAATTCCTGCACAGCCTGCATAAACTCCTGCACTACCAGTATAATTTCCTGCATTGCTAATATAAACTCCTGCACAACCAATAAAAATTCCTGCTCTGCCAACATAAACTCCTGCACAGTCATTATAATCTCTTGCACGTACAGTGTAAAATCCTGCATACATAATATAATCTCCTGCACAAGCAGCGTAATCTCTTGCACAGCCAGCGTAAACTTCTACATAGGCAGCTTAATCTCTTGCACGGCCATAAAAATTAAAAATTTTTGTAAAATTCCTGTTTCCCTTCCAAAAACAGCTCCGTCTAAATCATCATTACCAAACATTAAAAAAATAAAAATCATGGCTTCAACATCAGAAGTAACCCTCGGCGCAAAAGTCGCCAACGCAGAAACACTCGCAACTTATTTACAGTCCTTCGCAGGTTATGCACCACCCCAGCCCGACATTTCCATTGCAAATTACCAGGCATTAATTGCCACCGCAAAAACCAACAATCAAAGCACGGCAGCGTCCCTGCAAACATGGTCAGCAGCTATCGAAACCCGGCAGCAGTTATTCTTCAAAGCAAAAGATTCAATAAAGAAAATACTCAGTCCCGTAGGCGCAACTGTACGTTCCTCTTTCGGCAAAACAGCAAAAGAATCTTCAGACATTGCATCATTCATCAATAAAATACGCGGAGAAAAAATCGCAAAAGAAAACAAGAACGACAAAGGGGAATTTGTTAGCCAGTCGGAGCGCTCTTACGGCAGCATTACCCAATCCTTTTCAGATATGATCACCACACTGCAGGGTTATGGGGCAGGTTATGGTCCGGTAAATGTATCTATCACAATTGCTGCGTTGCAAACAAAACTAACTGCAGTAACTGCCTCAAACATTGGCGTAGCAACCAATTACAGTCAGTTAAAACAAAGCCGCGATACCCGTACCGCCACTTATACAGACCTTTCACAACGCACCCAGCGTATAAAAGACACGGTAAAAAGTCAATACGGTCAAAACTCCACAGAGTACTCGCTCATCAAAGGTTTAAAAGTATAATTATACAAACCAAAAGACCTGTTAGGTTTTAGAAACCTAACAGGTCTTATCACATCAAAAATCCATATCTATTTTATACCGCACATCAACAGGCTGTTTATGATACCTTCTAAACCCTTCTATCCCATCAAACAATTCTAACCCCTGCGCTTTTTTGATAGAAGTTTTTCCATTCGTTTCGTATGCATGAATAGAAGAAAAAGTCCAGTCATGCATATTCTTTACAAAACCATGGTGAACAGGATTTGCATGAACATAATGTATTGCTTTAAGCAGGTAAGCATCATTATCAAGCAACTTTCTTTTAAATGGCAAACGGAACAACTTTCCTTTTCTGTTATGCGCTTTATTAAAAGCTTTCGAATAAGCATTAAAGAAATTACTGAACTGCTGCGAAATAAAAGAAGGAATCAGGTCAGTAGATAATTCATTTTTACCGGGATATTTTTCTGCATGCAGTTCACAAATTTCTTCTTCCTTTTTAATATGTACCACAAAATGAAAATGATTCGGCAAAAGGCAATAAGCCAGTGTGTCAACTAATGGGTTAACAAAAAAAGCATAGCGGTTTAAGAAGTAGCTATAATTATCATCGTTTAAGAAAATATTATCACTGGCATTGCCATGATTATAAATATGATAATACATCTCAGGAAATAATAAGCTGTCGTTACTTACCATGCGTAAAAATTAAATAATAATTACGGCTTTGCAAAGACCTGTTAGGTTTTAGAAACCTAACAGGTCTTATCATAAAGCTCTTATCCCATTCAAAACAAACTCCCCTGCGCTCCCGGCCTTTTAAACTGGCTCCTGTCTAAGCTCCATTCTTCTGCATTCATGCCATAAAGTTTTCCATACTTTTTGTATTGCTGTGCCACCAGTTGTGCAATGGCGCCTTCGCCGCGCATACGCACACCAAAGCGGGTATCGTTTACTTTGCCATCGTGGCTTTGTTCAATCATATGCCACACTTTATCTGCACGGTCGGGGAAATTTTTATACAGCCAGTCGCGGAATAAAAATTTTATGGCACCATTCAAACGTATAAAAGTATACGCAGTAAAGGTGGCACCGTTATCTCTTGCAGCTTTCATGATGCGCTGCATTTCGTGTTCATTTAAACCGGGTATCATAGGGCCCATCATAATGCCCATGCGAACACCGGCGCTGCTTAGTTCGTTGATCACTTTTAGTTTTTGTTTGGCTGTGGTAGTGCGTGGTTCCATTACTCTTCTTAAATCTTCGTTGAAAGAAGTGATAGAAACCATTGCTGATACTATATTCTTCTTTCCCATTTCCTGCAGCACATCTTTATCCTTCAGTATCCATGAATTTTTGGTAAGTATACCTACCGGCTGGTTAAACTCGTTGCATACTTCCAGCAAACCCCTTGTTAAACGGTATTTCTGTTCAGAAGGCTGATAGCAGTCTGTATTGCCGCTGAGCATAATGGGTGTTGCATCCCATTTGGGGTGCATTAAAAACTTGCGCAGCAATTGCGGTGCATTTTTCTTCACGATGATCTTTTGCTCAAAGTCCATACCTGCGCTGTAGCCCCAGTATTCATGCACATTGCGGGCATAGCAATAAATGCAGCCATGCTCGCAGCCGGCGTAAGGGTTCATGCTGTAGCCCATGCCCACATCGGGGCTGTCTACTTTATTTACGATGGTTTTTACTTCCTGTTCAATATGTATGGTGGGCAATGCTTTGTCTTCCCAGTCGTCTATTCCTTCAATATGTTCTCTTGTAGTTTCATTGATTAAGAACCTGTTCTTTGTATTATACTGAGCGCCCCTGCCAATGTGGTATTGTACTTCATCATCTTTGTTCTTTGGTTGTGGATTTGCATTTGGATTGTGTGAGATGTCTTTCATGATTATATGTTTGCCCCCATCCCCTGAAGGGAGATGAGAATTTGAATAATATGGTTTATTTCGCTTATTGTCTGAACGGGGATTTGAAAGGATTCAAGAGATTGAAAGGATAGTGTATTTCTGCATAAGCATGTTCCTCTTTCTATATCCACGTTCAGGCAGGTGTTCATGAATGTTCCAAATGTACAAGAGTGCGACGCAAGAGGCGATGCTATGAAATACTTCTGCCGGGTTCATAGAATACTAATACAATATGCGGTAATCTTCACCTTTACTTTTGCGTTTTGAAAGATTGGTTTGCACAAATAAACTTTGCTCAAATACATGGATTACGCAGGTTACCACGCCCCATGCATTGTATTCGGTAAACTCTGTTAATTCAATACTTGTGTACCTGCTGTTCTCCGCCACCAGCGTAAGGTGATTGAATGTTTGCTGGTACCTGCGCACAACCAAATCGCCGTTAATGGCGGCCACTACAATTTTTCCGTTGGCGGCTTTAATGCTGCGGTCAACGATTAATACGTCGCCGCTGTTAATGCCTGCGCCAGACATAGCATCGCCGTTCATGCGAAAGAAAAAAGTGGCGGGCTTGTTTAAAATGAGCTGCTCATTGAGGTCAATACCGCGTTCCATATAATCATCGGCTGCAGCACCAAAGCCGGAGGCATTGGCTGTTGGCACATCCTGCTGCGTAAAATTTTTAGAGCCATTGTATGCGGCCCTGTGCATTACTTCCCCTTCCATATTATTAAAATTTAAATGACTAAAATATTTAGTAAAATTAAACTAAAATATTTATCTTTATGTTCAAATGTGGAAAGAAAATTTTTTCGCCGGCAAATAAAACTCTAAATATATGTATATGGAAAATGGATTGGCAACAGCACCTGCGCCGGGCTTTACCCTGCAGCAATTTTACGAGTACCTGCTCGTGGTACACCCTGCAGAAGATGTATATGAACAGATAAAACTGGAGAAAGAAAATTTCTTTAACGC
>JANXWM010000576.1 GCA_025351145.1 Chitinophagaceae bacterium | reverse complement strand
ATCTAAAGTTCTTCTTAAAACTATTTTCTTTTCTATTGTTTCCATAATATATTTTTTGACGAAAACCTATATCCATTCCTTACAGTATCTTTTTAAAATTGCCCATCTGTAATGCGGTGATTTTTAGTTGCCACCTTCGCTTAAATGCTCAATAGAATTTCTGCAGTACAAGAGTGCGACGCAACGGAAGCTTCATTCCTGTTCCGCTGCCGGGTAAATAAAAATAAATTTATACATGAAACGCGGCAGCGAATTCTTTTGCAAAATCTTCGAGTTTTATTTTACCAGGGGTAGCCGGGCGGTTGTTGAAATAATCTGCATTCATTTCGCCACTTGCCACTGCTGCCCCCATTTCTGTATAATTCTTTGCAACTTCCTGGGGCAAACCCGCCTGCAGCATGCCCTGCAGCGATTGCTCGTCTGTAAATACGATCCAGGGAAGATCGGGCTGACCAATAGCATTGCCCAATGTTTTTGCAATTTCAAAACCCGTTTTTTCATCGCCGGCAATGTAGCGTATACTGTGCCCGGTGAAATTCAAATTCAATAATTCTTCTATGGCAACTTCGGCAATATCAGCCGTGTGTACCAGCGCAAAAGGCTTTTCACCAAAATTGCCGCCGATAATACCGCTATGTTTTATCATGCCCAAATTGGCTAAAAGGTTTGCATAAAAATAGGCCGGGCGAAGGTGTCTGATATTCACATCAGCGAGTGTATTTAATGCGTTTTCTGCGCGGTGAAGACCGGTTACCGGGCCGCATCCATCAGGCATGTGGGCGCCGATACTGCTAAGGTTAACCATATATTTTACACCTGATGCTTTTATAGCGGCCGCATAATTTTTGCCGATGTTTTCAATATAATCTTTCCAGTTGGCCGCATCATATTTTGGCGGAACCATGGTGTACACTGCATTTGCGCCCGCAAAAGCTTTTGTAAGAAAGTCAACATCTTCAATAGAACCTACTGCTGCGGCTGCGCCTATTGCTTCAATAGCCAGGACATTTTCTTTTTTGCTGGTAATAACGGTTACATTATTTCCGGCGTTTACCAAAGCCTGTGCAAGCGGCTTGCTGATGTTGCCAATTGATCCGGTGATTACGTATTTCATTTGTTGTTTTTTATGTTTGATTTAAATTTTATAAGCCAATCTTTTTAATTACTATGAAACTTCCCTTGCGTCGCACTCTTGTACGTTCTGTAATTCTATTAACACATCCAGTGCAGTTCCGCTCTTTTTTTTGCGGACTTGTACTTTTTAATCTGTAAACGGTAAGGCATCATTACCTTTATATTAAATTTGTATATACAAATATTGTGTTAAAAAAATTTACACCTACAGCTTATCACCAAGTTTATTCATGTTCGAAACCATCCTGCTTGTTTCGTCTTTACCCAAAATACCAGAACAAGTTTCATAAAAATGACCGGTACATTCTTTCAGTTTTGGCAACAGCTCTTTTGCTTTGGGAGTTGGGTACACATTGGTAAGTTTTCCTTCGCTGGTACGCACCACTAATTTTTTCTCTTCCAGTTTTTCGATTAACCTTGTAATGGTACTGGGCGTAAGCTGCAGCTCATTTGACAGTGCGCCGGGTTGAATGCCGGGTTCTGAAATAACTGTCATAAGCAAATACGCATGGCTGGGGGAAAGATTAACTCTTTTCCAGCTCTCAGTGGCAAGTTTTTCTATCTTCCGGGCAAGTGCATTGGCCGAAAAATAAATACAACTGCAAAATCTGCTTTCTGAGGTTTTCATTTCTGGTGTAAAGATAAAATGATTTTATTTGTATATACAAATATTTTTTATTTTTTAACTTTCAAAAAAAAATACGATGCGGTATATACTGATGTTCCTTACTTTAATCATTGGAGGAATGATTCCTTTGCAGGCAGTTTTAAACACAAGGCTTGGCAGGCAGGTTGGTGGCCCGTTGATGGGTTCGTTAATGAGTTTTAGCGTGGGTATTATCTGTTTGTTTGTTTTAAATATGGGCATCAATCCATCAGCAATTTTACAATTAAAACCAACCTCTGTTACTCCCTGGTATTTATGGCTTGGCGGGTTGCTTGGGGCTATCTTTGTGGGCTATATTACCTGGGTAAACCAGCAACAGGGCGTGGCACTTACTTTTGCCCTGGTGGTTAGCGGACAGATTTTTATATCCCTCATCATTGACCATTATGGTTTATTGGGATCAGCAGTAAGAACAATAACTTTGGAAAAATTACTGGGCGCAGCCCTTATTATCGCCGGACTTGTTTTAATTAAGAAATAGTGCGTATTGCATGTTGAAAAATTATGAGTAACCCCAACTTACATACTGAAAAATCAGAACTCTCTGCGGTAGAGAAAGAGTTTGAGAATACGATTCGTCCGCAGGAGCTTGATGATTTTTCCGGTCAGCCGCAACTGGTAGAAAACCTGATCATCTTTATTAAAGCAGCAAAGATCCGTGGCGAAGCTTTGGACCATGTATTGTTTCATGGCCCTCCCGGTCTGGGCAAAACAACTTTATCAAGAATTGTAGCGAATGAGCTTGGTGTTAGCATTAAAGAAACCAGTGGCCCCGTAATTGAAAAACCCGGCGACCTTGCAGGCTTACTCACCAACCTGCAACCAAATGATGTACTTTTCATTGATGAGATTCACAGGCTAAGCACTGTTGTTGAAGAATACCTGTATGCAGCCATGGAAGATTACCGCATAGACATTATGATCGACAGCGGCCCCAATGCCCGCAGCATACAGATCAACCTTAATCCCTTTACATTAATAGGTGCAACTACAAGAAGCGGTTTGCTTACAGCCCCGCTCCTTTCACGTTTCGGTATTAAATCGAGGCTGGAATATTACAATGCAGAAGTATTAAAAAAAATTATTGAACGCAGTGCAACCATTTTAAATACGACTATCAGCAGCGATGCTGCTGGCGAAATTGCACGGCGTAGCCGCGGCACACCGCGTATAGCAAATGGTTTATTAAGACGTGTAAGGGATTTTGCACAGGTACTCAATGACGGCACAATTGATATCGGCATTACGCAACATGCATTAAAAGCATTGAACGTGGATGAACATGGCCTGGATGAAATGGACAACCGCATTCTGCAAACCATTATAGAAAAGTTTAAAGGCGGCCCCGTGGGTTTAACCACGATCGCCACAGCCGTTGGTGAAGAAGCCGGAACTATTGAGGAAGTGTATGAGCCATTCTTAATACAGGAAGGTTTTTTACAACGTACCCCAAGAGGCAGAGAAGTAACGATTAAAGCCTATGAACACATGGGCAAAAAACCTGGAAATAATTTAACTGCCGGAACTTTATTCAGTTAACGGTATTTTGCTGCATAGCATTACAAAACGTACAAGCGTGTGTCCCGATAAGGCATACGGGATTAAAAAACGCAAGAATGCTGCCATTAAAATATTTGCCGGTATCAAAATATTGCTTCAATAAAACAATTATTTTACTGAAGCAATGCCGGCAGCAACCCGCTAATCCATTTCATGTTTTGGGTGATTAAATGGAATTTTTTTGAGCCGGGCTTAGGTTCTTTGGGCTTCGCCTGTTGCGTCGCACTCTTGTACAGCAGTAATTTTATTGGACTTTAAATACCCCCCGCAATTCTCTTGTATATTTATAAATGATTGCTGAAATTTATACTACGAAAAAGTATGATACAATTTACCGCCACCATATTAAAATTTGGAGATCAAGGTGAAAAAACGGGCTGGACGTATATAAAAATCCCTGCTGAAAAAGCACAGCAATTAAAGCCTGATAATAAAAAATCTTTTCGTATAAAAGGGAAATTAGACGATTACCCTATTGAGTCTGTTGCTTTAATACCAATGGGCGAAGGCGATTTTATTATGGCCATTAATGCCACGATGAGAAAGGGTTTAAAGAAAAGAAAAGGTGCAGCGCTAAACATTGCAATTGAAGTGGATGATAAACCTGTTTTGCCCTCTGCCGATTTAGTTGACTGTTTAAAAGATGAACCGGCAGCCCTTGCTAAATTTAATAAACTGCCCAAGAGCCACCAGAATTATTATACCCGCTGGATTGAAAGTGCAAAAACGGAAACCACCAAAGCCAAACGCATTGCACAGGCTGTAACAGCATTAACCCGAAACATGGATTTTGGTGAAGCATTGCGTGCCATAAAGCAGGAAAGAAAAGACTTGTTAGGTTGATGCATCAGAGCTGTTGAAAGCTGCTGCATAATCCGAAGGTACAAGTGTGCGACGCAACAGACGAAGCCCAAAGAATCTAAGCTGGGTTCAAAAAAATCAGGTCTTGCAATGTATTAAGCTACAGGTTTATTTACTTCCAACCATTGCCTGTTTGCCTGCATTACAAGATTTTTAAAATAGGTATCAATGTTGGGGTTTGGTTTAAGCAGACCGTTATCGAAGAAACCGCACAGATCGGCGAAGGGCATTAATTTGGTTGCTTTGGAAGCCACGTTATAATCGCTGCCAAGTGCAGAAAACATTTGAAGTTTTGAAAGATCTTCCCAGCGCGTAAAATCGCAGTCTCGTAATAGAATTGGCAGAAAAATAAAACTTGGTTTACGCTCTTTCAGCTCGCTGAATTTTTGAAATTCATGTTCTTTTATAAATGCCGAGCTGATAAAATCTGAACTGATGAGCAGCACCGCGCAATCGCTTTGCTGCATGGATTGCTGAATGCTGCTGAACCAGTCTGAACCAATTTCTATGTTGCGGTCTGTCCACACATCCCAGCCCGACTGGCTTTTAAAGTTGGAGAGAAATATATCAAAATAGATTTTATCGTTGTGAGCATAGGAGATAAAAATTTTTGGCGCAGGCAACTCCACCACTTTTGTTTCATTTGAAAGGTCTTTTAAAGGAGGTGTATTTTGTTGTGTTTGCAAAGGATTGATCACTGTTGCCATAACCAAACCCTGACCGGCCGCAACTGCCATGGTAATGTTGATTGACTTTTCAAAAACAATTTCTCTTGGCACTTCTTCGCCGTTGATTATTTTAATTACAGAAACTTTAAGGTAAAGCGGGAAGGTGCCATTCTCTAAAGGTGTAACAGTAAAAATCCATTCGGTATAACCACCCTCTTCTAAAAATTGCTTTGCTGCGCTAAACGTTTTGATCCTGAATTTTTGCGGGTCAGAAATATCAATCAACTCTACCTGCATTTTATTAGAGAGCTTAACATTTTCAACCTGCACGCCGGGGTTAAAGCTATCATTATCTCTTACGATATCTTCGTTTTCACCAATACGAACGATGCATTTTTGAGATTGCTTCACAATCATCGTATCGGGAATATCGTACAATATTTTTCCTTCAGCAGCGGGGGCAAGTGGTTCGGCACCGGAAGTTTGTGGCATTGGAGGTTTTGCCCTGGTTATATGTTTTTCAACCGGAGCATATTGGGGTGTAATCTCATCAGGTTCAGGTGGTGGAACCGACTTAGTAAATTCTGGTGGCTTTGCCTTAGTTGTATGTTTTTCAATTGCAGGGCTTACTGGTTTGCCATCCGGCATACCGCCAACATCATTAAACGAATTTTTGTTCTTAAAAGGATTTATACTATTGATAAAAGAACTAAACCCTTTGGATTTTTCACTTTTAACGAGATAACTTTCCGGGTTTTTAATTCCGGTAAGATTGCTGAT
>JANXWM010000569.1 GCA_025351145.1 Chitinophagaceae bacterium | reverse complement strand
GTGCGACGCAACCAAAGCTTCATAGCATTCCCGGCCCCTGGCTCATAAATTTTCTTCCTTTACTTCATTGAAACAGGATAATGCAATAACAGGTAAAATTGTTGTGTATAGTTAAATGGTTTGTTACATCTTTGGGAAATTTTAAAAATAAAAAAGGCAACATGGTTAATTCCATTAAAGCATGGCTCTATAAAACACTGGGATTGCGCAATTACCTGCGTTTGCTGCAGCAGGTATTTTTTGTTGGATATAACACAGGCATGCTGCGCAGCAACGAAGCATACAAATGGCACTACTTTGTACAAAAGCTGCTGGTGCCAACAGATACCATTATCGACATTGGTGCCAACCTTGGTTATTTCAGTATTATCTTCAGCAAAATCATTAACAGCGAAGGAAGTTTGTACAGTGTAGAACCAGTAAAGCCTTACCGCGAACTGCTGTTGAAAGCGCTGCCGGATAACAAGAATATTACGGTATATCCTTTTGCTTTGGGCAACAAAAATGAAGGGCCGGTAAAGCTGGGCATGCCGCCATTGCTGCAGCACCTGCAATACCTGCGCCATGGTACGGTTACAATATTGGAAGAAGATAAGATCAGCAGCAGCCAACTGATTTTTGAATGCGATATAAAAAAGGGCAGCGAGGTTTTTGCAAACCTGCCAAAACTTGATTATATTAAATGCGATATTGAAGGTTACGAAACAGTTGTGTTCCCAGAACTTAAACATGTTTTACAAAAACATTTGCCAATAGTACAATTAGAAACATGGGGCGAACAACTGCCGGTTATGCTGGCCTACTTTAAAGAGTTGGGTTATGCAGCTTACCAGCTTCAAAAAGAAAATCTGATTAATTGCGCTGCACTGTCACTCGATCAGATTGCAGGCTCGGATGTGTTGTTTGTGCCACAAAGCAGATTAGAAAGAGTGCAGAAATTTATTACTCCGGATTAAAAGCCTTCTTAAACCGGTACTATCTGCGAAGGAATACATAAAATTACAAAGCCGGCCTGTTAGAGCCGGCTTCTATATGTCAACCCCAAGACCTATCTCATGATTAATGTATTGCCTTCGAGTGGCAGATTATTTACACTTACCTGGAACTTATTGCTGTCTACAATGCTTGCACCAGATAGCATCATCGTGAATGTGCTGCCAGAAACACCTGCCGTTCTTGCCTGCAAAATATAATTATAATTACCAGGTATTAATGTTACTGCTGTTCTCGTAGCCACAGTGATCACGTTGTTTGCATAAGTAACAGTTGCCCTTACCTGGCCACCGTTTATATAAAATTTAAACCCACTAAGGTTTGGCGTTCCTGTAACTGTAAAAGTAAATTTTGTAGCGTAGCAGGTTGCACCAAGAACAGAGAAACTGTCTGACTGAAGGGTATTTAACCCTTGGGTAAGATATATAGTATGAGGAGCAGATACATTGAAATTTACAACTGGCTGTACAGTTGCATTGTCAGTACTTACAGCTGATGCTGCTGCTTGTGATGGTAATACGGTTTCTTTTGAACATGAAACGATTGCTGTGGCGATAAGGATTGCAAGGATTGACTTTTTCATTTGAAATGCTTTTTTTATTATTTAAGGTTGATTATGCAAGTCGAACTCTATGCCATAAAATATAATTCTCCATAAACGTTGATTATCAATAATTTAATTTATGGCACACCCCCCTATTCCTGATTTGGGATTCTACGGTTGTATTAAATGGAAACTGGAAATGTAGGGTTTAAGCACTCTGCTTTTACCGCCGAAAGACCTCCTCTCATCCCAAAGACAGCTTATCTGGACACACACAACGGGTCTTGTCTTTATTCACAATTAGTAAAAACTTCCTTCTTAAGCAATGGCCTTTTTATCCACTTATCCACAACTGATGTTTCTAAAATCTATTTCTAAACAGCAACTAAGAAGCTGTTCAAAAATGAATAATTGTAATACCAGCAACGGTTTTCATAGCATCTTCGTTGCGTCGCAATCACTTCATCGGCTGTAAAAATGGCATCGTCCAGTTTCAAATGCAGGGTTGCAAACAAAATTTAAACAGCTTTAAAGAATAGTAAATAAAATTAGCTTGATGCCAATGCGGTGCAGATCAGTATCAAAACAAAAAAATACTAGGATTCTTTAAAATACAATTTTTATAAACCCAGGCGCTTGAATGCCTTATGTCTTGCCCAAAATGTTAATCAACCCCGAAAATGCAGGTAACCCTGTCTTTTATCATTTTGCTGACATTCGCCGGTTAAACCAGGGATTACCTTTGCAGTCGAATAAAAAATGTGGAAAATGGAAAGAGAATTATTATTGCTTGTTAACAACAAACATTGCAACCAGGTTGAACTCGAAAACGAAATTGAAACAATGAAAAAAATGCTTCCTTATATAGAATCTTTTAATTCATTTTTCTCAAACAATGATGTGTTCGACAGTAGTAACCGGAAACCGGTTACAAAATGGAGAAAATTAAAATATGCCTTTGATAACTGCCTGAAACAAGATTCTAAATATTACGTGTTTTGTAAGAATTAATATACAGGATACACTAGTTTTCAGTGTGCATTTTTGTTTTTCGCCCTGCCAGGAACCTGCTCCGCCTTACATCCTGAACAGGAACATGTTTAATTTTACATTCAAGCCAGGCAATTACATCAAGGTACATGAACGACCTTGATTCCAGTGCACTGCCCTCATAACGCTGCAGTTTTTCTTTGAGCGTATTAAACGCAGGGATCATTTTACTCCGGCTCAAAGAAAATGATTTACGCAAAAACTTAAATATCTCTTCTTCCACAACGCTCAGGTTTTTCATTTTGGCCATAAACCGGTAAACAGATTTTATTAAATATTCTAGTAACTGGTAATTACCAAGCTCATAATGCGCTATTAAATGAAGCAGCCTTGCATAGCACTGAAGGTCAGTTCTTAAATCTACTTTCCAATTGATGATCTTGTTTAAATAATCAATAGCCTTTTCATTATCGCCGCTGCCAAAATACAAACAGGCAATCTTATAATAAAACACAAGCACACGGTGCCTGTCTAATTGCAAATGATATTCCTGAAGCTTGGCTTCAATAACAGGAACAAGCTCCAAACCCTTTGTAAATGTACCTTCCAGGAAATGTTTATTAATTTTGGCTATATGCAGGTATACAAATGTCTGTATTCTCGCATTGGGGTTCATATTGGCACTGTGCGAGCAGGCAAACCTTTCAAACTGTTGCAGGGCCTCTTCAAATTTTTCGTAGTTATTTAAATCAAAATGGGCACTCAGTACATTATGCATGGCCTTTATATATTGTCCTGCTTCCACTTTTTTCATAAAGGGTTCCTGCTCAAAAAGGTCAACCCATTTTTGTGTATAGCGGTAATACATTAACAGGTCCTGCAGAATAAATCCATACCAGCAATACGATTGATACAGGTACATCTTTTCATAAAACTGCATCTCGTGAATATTGTAGGCCGGCAGGTTTACCTCAAAGAACATTTTTACAGCAAGTACGTCTTTTTCGTCCCTCGCATGTCCCATCTTAATATACCAGCTGTACAGTTGCAGCGAAAGATTAGAAAGCTTGCTCAGTAAACTAAGGTGCGTATTCACCTCCTCCACTTCATGGCTTAGCCGCTCTGCACGGTTCTCCATGCTCCGGGTAATATGCAGCGCTTCAATCTTTTTCTCAAAAAAAAGCACCTGCATCTGGAAGGTTAACTGGTAATTGGCCTTCGCTGTCTGTTTTATTTTATCCAGCACTTTAAGCGCCTGCAGGTATAAACCTTTATTGTATAAAATCCGGGCATAACCCATCTGCTCGTTCAGTTGCATATCAATATTATCATCATCGCCTGAATGCCTCAAAGCGGCTAATACCTGTTTGTAAAGACTAGCTTTTATATTGGAGAGCTGCTGCTTACTGATACTTTTATTCTTTTTAAGTAAAGCTTCTTCATTGTACTCACTCATCTTGTCTAATGCATCAAATAACCGGATCACTTTAAGGTCATCGTTGCCGCTGCCACGTTTCATATACAGCTTAAATAACCGTTTCTCCCCTTTATCAAGCGATTTAACTAACTGAAACAACTCATCTGTACTCCTGTTGGGCATCGTAAATTATGTTTTATAAAACCCTTGCTGCACCTGCATTTAAAGCCATTTAACCCTGCTTATCAACCGTAAAATACAACCTGTTTTGATCAAATCCGCAAACATGCTTCCGTTACATTCGCAAACGCAGGCTGTTTAAACAATAAGGCAGACAATCAAAATTAAGCAGTCTGCACTTTTTCACTTTTAAATATTTCTTATGGCTCAAAGAAAGATAGACATTTTCGACACAACTTTAAGAGATGGAGAACAGGTACCGGGCTGTAAGTTAAACACAAAAGAAAAGATTGAGCTGGCTTTGGCACTCGAAAACCTGGGTGTTGATATACTCGAAGCCGGTTTTCCCATATCAAGCCCCGGCGATTTTAACTCCGTTCGCGAAATTACAAAAGTGCTAAAGAACACCAGCGTTGCCGCTCTAAGCCGTGCTGTTCAAAAAGATATTGAAGTAGCTGCCGATGCATTAAAATACGCTGTTCGTCCACGCTTACACACAGGCATTGGCACTTCAGACTTTCATATAAAATCCAAATTCAATTCCAACAGGGACGATATTTTATTACGTGCAGTGCAATGCGTAAAATGGGCCAAGAATTTTGTAGACGATGTAGAGTTTTACGCAGAAGATGCGGGCCGCACAGACAATGATTATTTGGCCCGTGTAATTGAAGCAGTGATTGCCGCAGGTGCCACTGTAGTTAACATTCCGGATACAACAGGCTACTGCCTGCCGCATCAATACGGGGATAAGATTGCTTATCTCGTGAACAATGTTTCAAACATTGATAAAGCTACGATTTCATGCCATTGCCACAACGATCTGGGTTTAGCAACCGCCAACTCGATCGCAGGAGTTATTGCCGGTGCAGGACAAATAGAATGTACCATTAATGGATTAGGCGAACGTGCCGGCAATACATCTCTTGAAGAGTGTGTGATGGTGATGAAACAGCACCATTCCCTCGGTTTTTACACCAACATTAAAACAGAATTATTGTACCCCATGAGCCGCCTTGTCAGCGATACCATGCGCATGCCGGTTCAGCCAAATAAGGCCATCGTTGGCAGCAATGCATTTGCACATTCCAGCGGTATTCACCAGGATGGGTTTTTAAAAGATTCATTAACCTACGAGATCATTAATCCCGAGCAGGTGGGTGCCGGCGAATCGAAGATCGTATTAACGGCCCGCAGCGGAAGAAGCGCACTGGCACACCGTTTCCACAAGATCGGCTACCAGTTTACCCGCAACGATATAGATGTTTTGTACGCAAAATTTTTAGAAGTAGCCGATGGGTTAAAAGAAGTGAACGACGAAAATTTACACGAAATGGCAAAGCACTATCAACCTGAAAATGTAAGTGCTTAAGCCCTCTCCTGTGGAGAGGGTTTGTGTGAGGTCTTTTTTGGGCCCAACTGATGAATATGAGCCAGGCTTTTCTTGCGTCGCACTCTTGTACATTCAGATCATGTTTCAGCTTTTACCGAAGCAAAGATTGACACGAAGTAATACATTCCGTGTCATTGCGAGGAGGAACGGTTGCGAAGAATGAAGCAAAGCAATCTCCCGGCAAAACATAAAAGGAGTATAACGCACGACAAGAGATTGCTTCGGAGGCCTCGCAATGACGAAGAAGCTCTGCGAAGTCTCCAGACTTCGTAGCACTATGCAACAAGTCTCCGACTTGTAATATACGCTTCGCTAAAAGCTCAATCATAATCCGAAAGTACAAGTGAGTGACACAACAGGCGATGCCACAAATAACAAAAGCTGATAACAAAAAAATCTTATACAAAAATGAACGATAATAAAAATAATGGAATTCCTAACCTCCCTTTAGGGGATGGGGACACAATTGCTAACTCCCCTTCAGGGGTTGGGGGCGCAACATTATTCGATAAGATCTGGTTAAAACACGTGGTAAAAGAAATTGAAGGCGGGCCTTCGGTGCTTTATATAGACAGGCATTTGATACACGAAGTAACCAGTCCGCAAGCCTTTGCAGGATTGGAAAAAAGAGGATTGAAAGTATTTCGTCCGCAACAAATTGTTGCTACCGCAGACCACAACGTACCAACACTTGATCAGCACTTACCAATAAAAGAAGCGCTCTCAAGATTGCAGGTAGAAAAATTAAAAGAGAACTGCGAAAAATTTGGCATTGAACTGTACGGACTCGGTCATCCATACCAGGGCATCGTGCATGTGATTGGCCCCGAGCTTGGCATTACACAGCCCGGCATGACAATCGTTTGCGGCGACAGCCATACCTCAACACACGGTGCGTTTGGAACTATCTCTTTTGGCATCGGTACCAGTGAAGTGGAAATGGTAATGGCTACACAATGTTTAATGCAGAGTAAGCCTAAACTGATGCGCATTAATGTTGACGGCGAATTGAATAAAGGTGTGGTATCGAAAGATATTGTGCTGTATATTCTCTCGCTTATTTCGGCAAGCGGCGCAACAGGATATGCAGTAGAATTCGCAGGCTCGGCAATTCACAACCTATCTATGGAAGCACGCATGACTATCTGCAACATGAGCATTGAAATGGGTGCACGTTGCGGTTTAATAGCACCGGATGAAACAACTTTTAATTATATAAAAGGAAAAGTGTTTGCTCCAAAAGGTCAGGCCTGGGATAAAGCATTGGCTTACTGGAAAACGTTGTATAGCGATGCCGATGCAGCGTTCGATCATGAAATAAATATTAATGCCGCAGACATTGAACCGATGATCACTTACGGAACAAATCCGGGAATGGGTGTTGGCGTTACTGGTCATGTTCCTGTACTGAGCGAAGTGAATGATCAGGAAAAACCTTCGTTTGAAAAATCGCTTCAATACATGGGTTTGCAACCGGGCGAAAATATAAAAGGCCATAAAGTGGATTATGTTTTTATCGGCAGTTGCACCAACAGCCGCATTGAAGATTTAAGGATGGTAGCATCTTTTGTAAAAGGAAAAAAGAAAGCAGATGATGTGGAAGTATGGATTGTTCCCGGCAGCAAGCAGGTAGAGCAGCAGGCCATAGCGGAAGGCATTGATAAGGTGTTTTTAGAAGCAGGTTTTCAGTTACGCCAGCCAGGATGCAGTGCCTGTTTAGCGATGAATGAAGATAAAATTCCGGCAGGTAAATACTGCATCAGCACCAGTAACAGAAACTTTGAAGGCAGGCAGGGGCCGAATGCAAGAACATTCCTGGCAAGTCCGCTAAGTGCAGCAGCAGCAGCTATTTCAGGCAAAGTGGAAGATGTTAGGGACTACATGAATTAATAAATAATCGACTCAACATTCAAAATAATTATTCGTGGGCAAAGCAATAAATATCATTAGATCAACAGTTGTTCCGTTGCAGGATGAAAATGTAGATACGGATCAGATCATTCCTGCACGATTTTTAAAAGCCACAAGCCGGGAAGGCTTTGGTAAAAACCTGTTTCGCGACTGGCGATACATAAACGATGACGAAGCAACACCTAAGGCGGATTTTGCGCTCAACAACCCGGCATATTCGGGCAAGATACTTGTTGCAGGAAAAAATTTCGGCTGTGGTTCTTCAAGAGAGCATGCAGCATGGGCAATAAAAGATTACGGGTTTGATGTGGTGGTGAGCAGTTTCTTTGCTGACATTTTTAAAAATAATTCATTGAATAATTTCCTGTTACCAGTCACCGTAAGTGATGAGTTTTTACAGAAAATATTTACTGCAGTTGAAAAGGATCCGACTACCGAAGTAAAAGTAAACCTGGGTGAACAAACAATCACCATTACTTCAACAGGTGACAGCCAAAGTTTTGATATTAACAATTATAAAAAAACCTGCCTGTTGAATGGTTACGATGATATTGATTACCTGTTAAGCATGAAAGAAGAAATAGAAATATTTGAAAAGGCAAAAGCGTAATGAATCAACCATCCATCATAGTAAATAACCTTGAAGTAAAAATGCAGGGCAATATTATGCTTGATGATGTTTCATTTATACTGAATGAGGATGAGCATCTTGCTATAATTGGTGAGTCAGGTAGCGGTAAAACTATTTTAGCAAAAGCGCTGGCCGGGCAATTATATCATAAAGGAACCATTGATATTGTTAAGCAACAAAAAGTAGTATTAGTTGAGCAGCATTATCATTTCAAAAACCTTTCTAACGTTTCTGACTTTTATTATCAGCAACGCTACAATAGTTTCGATGCTGATGATTCAGCAACTGTCATAGATGAATTGGTTAAGGTAGTAATGGATCAGTCAAATGCATTGGAATCTTACCATAAAATTGAAATATTACTCACCCTGCTCGAAATGCAGCATCGCAAAGATGCACCTGTACTTCAACTTTCAAGCGGCGAACATAAGAGGTTTCAACTTATAAAAGCATTGCTGGTACCTGCAGGAATCCTGATACTCGATTCTCCCTTTATTGGTCTGGATTTTAAAAGCAGGGAACATTTACAGCAAATCATAAATGAAACCGCTGCAACGGGTACAACAGTGATCATCATTTGCGATACACAGGAAATACCAGGTTGTATAACCCATATCGCTGCAATGGAAAAGGGTAAACTTAAAACGTTTAATGAAAAAAATTTACAGGTTGCAAATACTATCAGCATTGCTCATAAAAATTACCCCTATAATTTTAATCAGTTCCCGGGTATCGTAGAGAAAGAATATAACTTTCCTGTAGCCGTGGAAATGATAAACACTTCTGTTAAGTACGGAAGCAAAGTAATTTTAAACAACATTAACTGGCAGGTAAACCGTGGCGAAAAATGGCTGTTGAAAGGGCACAATGGTACTGGCAAATCTACTTTACTCAGTCTTATTACCGGCGATAACCCTCAGGCTTATGCCAATGAAATTTACCTCTTTGATAAAAGAAGAGGCACTGGCGAAAGCATCTGGGATATTAAACAAAACATCGGTTATGTCTCAACGGAACTCCATTGGTATTTCGACACCAATATTACCTGCTACCAAACAATTGGTTCAGGCTTTTTTGATACCATCGGACTATATAAGAAATTAAATACGCAGCAGCACAACATACTACAACAATGGTTGGATTTTTTACACCTATCTCATGTGGCTAATAAGCCTTTAAGCTCAATTTCAACTGGGCAACAACGATTGATCTTGCTAATAAGGGCTTTAGTAAAAAATCCTCCATTGCTTGTTTTAGATGAACCCTGCCAGGGGCTTGATGAACAACAGAAAAAAGAATTTGTACAATTAGTAGATGAACTTTGCGAAAGATTTAATAAAACATTGATTTATGTAAGCCATTACGACAATGAAATACCGGCATGCATCAATCAAGTATTACAATTAGAAAACGGTAAACACGTTATTACGTCTATATATCATCATACTGCAGTTGCAGTATAAAAAATATTAACCTGTATGGAAAAAAATATCACAGTAATTAACGGGGATGGCATTGGCCCGGAAGTAACGGCCCAATCCATCAAAGTTCTGGATGCCATCGCCGAACATTTTCATCACGAATTCCATTACACCTATTGCTTAATGGGCGCCGATGCAATTGATAAAACCGGCAGCCCATTACCCGATGAAACAATTGAAAGCTGCCTTAACACGGATGCGGTTTTATTCGGTGCTATCGGTCATCCAAAATACGATAACGACCCCACAGCAAAAGTTCGCCCCGAACAGGGTTTACTTAAGTTACGGAAGTCGCTGCAACTCTTTGCCAACATTCGTCCTATTACAACATATACTTCGCTACAGCACCTGTCACCACTCAAAGCAAAAAACCTTGAAGGCGTAGATTTCATCATCTTCCGCGAGTTGACCAGTGGCATTTATTTTGGTGAAAAAGAATTGAGCGAAGATGGAAATAAAGCAAGCGATAACTGTGTTTATACTAGGTCTGAAATAGAACGTGTTTCGCATCTTGCTTTTCAGCACGCACAAAAAAGAAGAAAAAAATTAACGCTGGTAGATAAAGCAAACGTACTCGAAACGTCACGCCTCTGGAGAAAGATTGTGCAGGAGCTTGCTTTGCAATACAGTGATGTTGCCGTAAATTATATGTTCGTAGATAATGCGGCCATGCAGATCATCATCAACCCAAAGCAATTCGATGTAATCCTTACAGAGAATATGTTTGGCGATATCATCAGCGACGAGGCAAGCGTATTAACTGGCTCCCTTGGCCTTCTCCCTTCGGCATCGGTTGGT
>JANXWM010000528.1 GCA_025351145.1 Chitinophagaceae bacterium | reverse complement strand
GGTGAAAAAGCAATGGAATACAACGGCAGTTTAGGTATCACAGCTTTTCTTGATCCGTGGGCAGGTGATATCACTGATAAAGAAAACACGAACCTTGATACGTATCGTTCACTTTCAAACCAGCATAAACTTACAGCACATGTTGCAGCAGTAGTGGGTGCAGATGCAAATGCTGATCCGGTAAAGCAAATCAATCAGCTTAAAGCATTACAAAAAAAATACAACGGTACTTATAACCTTTCGGTAAACGGGTTCAAAATTTTTGCCGATGGTGTAATTGAATACCCAACCCAAACCGCTTCCATATCCAAACCATATATTAATTCAGGAAGCAAAGGCGCATTGATGTTCGATCCTGAAAAGTTTAAACGGTTCGTTGTTATGGCTGACAAAGCAAACCTGCTGGTTCATGTGCATGCAATCGGTGACCTTGCTGTAACGGAAACGCTCAATGGTTTTGAGGCTGCACGAAAAGCAAACGGCAATAAAAATATCCAGCACACCATTACACATTTGCAGATCGTACAGCCTTCAGATTTTGCACGGTTCGGGCAACTGAATATCCTTGCTTCTTACCAGTTGCTGTGGGCATTTGGCGATGTTACTACCATTGATATTGTGCAGCCATATATCGACCCTCAGTTATACCAGTGGCAGTATCCTGCCCGTTCTATGCTACAGGCGGGCAACTATTATTTGTGGTGCCAGCGACTGGCCTGTAAGCAGCGCAAATCCTTTTCTTGCAATTTATCATGCAGAGACAAGGTTCGGTCCAAAAGGTGTGCTCGATTCAACACAATGTATGCCGCGCATAGCTATGCTGTATGCTTATACCATCAATGCCGCAAGGGCTTTGCAATTGCAGAAAAAAATCGGATCGCTTGAGGCTGGCAAATCTGCAGATATGATCCTTGCAGATCGTGATGTGCTCACAATAAATGCCGAAGCATGTAAGGATACAAAAATTTTATGGACAATGTTTGAAGGTAAGATCGTGTACAAGCAATAGTTTTTTGTTACAGGCTTTAGTATTTCACGGCATCGCTGTTGTTACGAATTTACTGCTTTGTCACGCAAATTCCTCACTGGTACGTTCGGAACTATAATGAACAGTGAACAATGAACAGTGAACAACGAACAATAAAAGACTCTTTGCCTATTGCCTCTTTGCCTCGTTGCCTTTCTTCCTGCAGTACAAGAGTGCGACGCAACAAAAGCTAAATAGTAAATAAAATGTTGGGCTCATAAAAAATTAAAAAAAGTGTTAGCAGCAAATCAACAATCAAAAGCAATTGTAATAACAAATGGGTTATTGCATACAAGTGATGCAAAGACCGCGCATGGATTAATTCGCGGTACAGAGCGTTATAAAATTGTAGCGGTGATAGACAGTGTACACGCAGGTAAAGATGCAGGCGAAGTGCTGGATGGTAAACATCGCAACATTCCTGTTTATGCAGATGCGGATACTGCTGTAAATAATATCGCAGGCATCCGTTATTGTATTATTGGCGTGGCAACAGTTGGTGGTATTTTGCCAAAGCATTTTTTGCCCGTCATTGAAAGCTGCATACGGAAAGGCATTTCTATAGTGAATGGCCTGCATGATTTTTTAAATGATATGCCATCGGTTGTTGCACTTGCCAAAGAAAATAATGTTGAACTTATTGATGTGCGCAAGCCAAAAGCAAGAAAGGATTTATATTTCTGGACTGGTGAAATTTTTTCTGTTACAGCTCCCATTATTGCAGTAATCGGGACCGATTGTGCATTGGGCAAACGCACTACCTGCCGGTTAGTAAAGCAGGCTTGTGCAAATGCAAACATTAACGCACAGATGATCTACACAGGGCAAACGGGTTGGCTGCAGGGCGGACAATATGGTTTTATATTTGATTCAACACTCAATGATTTTATTTCAGGGGAACTGGAACATGCCATTGTAAGTTGCTGGAAAGAAACTGATGCAGATGTGTTGTTGATAGAAGGGCAGTCGGCATTGCGAAACCCAACTGGGCCCTGTGGTTCAGAGATGCTGGTATCGGGCAATGCAAAGCATGTAATACTCGTGCATGCACCCAGAAGAAAATATTATGAGGAGGTAGTAGAGTGGGGAGAAATACATTCTGTTGCTTCGGAAATTGAACTCATAAAAATGTATGGCTCTGTAGTAATTGCTGTTGCATTAAATACAGAACATTGCAGTAATGAAGAGGCATTGCAGTTTCAGCAGCAGTATGAAACTGAATTGCAATTGCCTGTGTTATTGCCATTGCAACAGGGAGTAGAAAAGATCATTCCTGTGATTCAAAAATTGTTACATTCCTAACTCCCCTTTAGGGGATGGGGGCAAAATTATCTTTATGAAAATAGTTTCCGTAAAAGCGTACCTGCAGCAACTTCCGCTTACAAAGCCTTATACGATTGCTTATAAAACCATTTCTGATACCGAGATTGTTTTTCTTGAAATATTATTAGAGAACGGCATCATGGGCATTGGTGCATCCAATCCGTTTGAAGATGTAGTAGGAGAAACCCCGGCACAAACATTGCTTAACCTGCAAAGTGATTTTGTGCAGAACCTTGCAGGAAAAGATATCCGCCAGTTCAATCAACTGATTGACGACACTGCAAAATATTTTCCACATTTACCGGGAACACTTGCTGCTGTTGATATTGCATTGCACGATGCATTTTGTCAATGGCTGCAAATACCTCTAGTTGATTTTTACGGAAGAAAAACAGATGTATTACCAACATCTGTTACGATTGGTATAAAAGCAACCGCAGAAATGATTGAAGAAGCAAAAGCCAATTATGCTGCGGGTTTCAGGGTGCTGAAAATAAAAACGGGTTTAAATGTTGACGAAGATATTGAGCGTGTAACAAAACTTACAGAACAGTTTGGTAACAACATGCGCATTCGTGTAGATGCCAACCAGGGTTATACATTGGATCAATTACAAAAATTTATTAAACAAACAAAAGCACTAAATATAGAACTGATAGAACAACCGTTGCCTGTTGGTAAAGAACAAGGGTTAACATTATTAAGCATTGATGAAAAAAAGTTACTTACAGCAGATGAATCATTACTTGATGCTGCCACGGCCATGCAGCTTGCACAGAAGCCAATACCATTTGGTATATTTAATATTAAACTTATGAAGTGCGGCGGTATAAAAGGGGCTATGCAAATAGCAAACATAGCAAAGCATGCAGGTATCAATTTGTTCTGGGGCTGTAACGATGAAAGTATGGCAAGTATTTCTGCGGCACTTCATGCAGCGTATGCCTGCAGCAATACAAAATACCTCGATCTTGATGGCAGTTTCGATCTTAGCAGGGATCTTGTAGAAGGCGGCTTTGTAATAAAAGATGGTTACATGTATTGCAGTGTATTACCCGGATTGGGTTTGAAGAAAATAAATTGACGAATGAAATTTGCAATTTGATAATGAAATTGAAACAGGCATTTTTGATCCAGGCAGTTGATCATATCTCAGCTTTTCTTGCGTCGCACTCTTGTACAGCAGAATATATTTGGGCACGACGCACACTTGCTCAGTATAATTCAGAAACCTGAAGAGTGCGACGCAAGAAAAGCTTCATAGTATTCCTGGCCCCTGGCTAATAAAATTTTGAGTTATGGAAACAGCATCTTCTTTAAAAATTGGTTTGTTCGGTATTGGCCTTGATACTTACTGGCCACAGTTCGAAGGATTGAAAGAACGCCTCGAAGGTTATTTAAAAGTGGTGGAAGAAAAGCTGTCTGCAATTCATCCTTCTGTTATAAATGCAGGGCTTGCAGATACTGCTGATAAAGCATTTGAAACCGGTCGTTTATTTACGAAAGAAGATGTTGATATTATCTTTCTCTATGTTACTACGTATGCGTTGTCTTCAACCGTTTTGCCGGTTGTACAAAAAGCAAAAGTGCCGGTGATTATTTTAAATCTTGCACCGGAAGCAAGTATAGATTATGCATCATTCAACTCAATGACAGACCGCACAAAAATGACTGGCGAATGGCTTGCTTATTGTTCCGCCTGTCCTGTGCCTGAGCTTGCGAATGTGTTCAACCGCACAGGAATAAAATTTCACCAGGTTACGGGAATGTTACATAATGATCCCGAATGCTGGAACGAAATAACGGAATGGTTGCAGGCTGCGAAAGTTGCCAGCATTATGCAATATAACCGGCTTGGTTGCATGGGACATTATTACAGCGGCATGCTGGATATTTATACAGACCTTACACAACAGTATGCAAGTTTTGGCGGGCATATTGAATTGCTTGAAGTAGAAGAGTTGGCTGCATTGCGCAGGAAAGTTACAAGTGAAGAAATTACAGAAAGGCTGCAACTTTTCCATGAAGTTTTTGATGTACAGGATGATTGTGCCGCTGATGAATTAGAGAAAGCTGCTATCACTTCTGTTGCATTAGATATGCTTGCTGCGCAACACAAACTTGGTTCAATGGCTTACTATTACAAAGGCACGGGCAATATAGAAAATGAAGAAGCCATCAGTTCTATTATACTTGGTAATTCTTTATTGACTGCAAGAGGAATTCCTGTTGCAGGTGAATATGAAATAAAAAACGCACAGGCTATGAAGATCATGGACAGCTTTGGTGCAGGTGGTTCTTTCACAGAATATTATGCGATGGATTTTAAAGATGATGTGGTATTGATGGGCCATGATGGCCCCGGTCATATTACCACTGCAGAAGGTAAAACAAAAGTGCGGCCATTGAAAGTTTTTCATGGTAAAGTGGGTAATGGACTGTCAGTTGAGATGTCAGTTAAGAATGGCCCTGTTACATTGTTAAGTGTTGTTGAAAAAAGCGGTGGCGGTTTAATGTTGCTCGTTGCACAAGGAGCATCAGTTCCAGGTCCAATACTGCAGATCGGCAACACTAACAGCCGGTATAAATTTTCTATCGGTGCAAGAAAATTTGTGAACGACTGGAACAGTCACGGGCCTGCACATCATTGTGCTATTGGTATTGGGCATATCAGTTCAAAAATTGAAAAGCTGGGGCAATTGCTGAATATGGAAGTAATCAAAGTTTGCTGAACGCATAAATAAAAGCCGTATGAAAAGAGATTTTAAAATTCGTTATGGATATTTTCTCCCATTAACGTTCGCTGCATTTTTATTTACGACAGTCCATGCACAAGAAAATAAACTTACGGTTGACTGGGGCAAAGTAAATTATGTTTCCAAAACAACAGCAACATTGCAGGTAGTAGAAAACCCAATGGTAAGGCCCAGTTCGCCAATTCATAAAGGAACTTTTGATGCATTGAAAAACCTCGGCGCAGATTATGTTCGCTATGTGCCCTGGTTTCCTTACCCGAAGATGGCCGTGGCTGAATTAAAGCCGCCAACCAAAACAGAAACCTTCTGGGATTTTACTTATATCGACAGCACGATGGAAGCAATTATGAATGCAACAGCGGGCCATTCTGTTGTCATCAATTTCAGCACAACGCCGGCATGGATGTGGAAGACTGATAAGCCCGTTACTTATCCTGAAGATGCCTACAAGGTTTGGTGGGATTATAACCAGGGCGAAGTGCTGAGAGATGAAACGGCGAAAGAGGTGGCTGGTTATTATGCAAGATTATTAAGCTGGTATACAAAAGGTGGCTTTACCGATGAGCTCGGCGTTTTTCATAAATCAGGTTATCATTACGACATACCTTATTGGGAAGTATTGAACGAACCCGATCTTGAGCACAATCTTTCTCCACAGGATTACACAAAAATGTACGATGCAATTGTCGGCGAAATGAAGAAGGTTTCCCCAACAACAAAGTTCATCGGCATTTCAGTCGCATTCGAAAATAACCCGGAGTACTTTGAATATTTTCTTAATCCCAAAAATCATAAGCCCGGAATTGCTTTAGATGGTATATCCTATCATTTTTATGGAACCCCGTCTTTCTCTAAGCAGAAGCTTGAAGACCTGCAATATGTGCTCTTCGAAAAAGCAAACTACTTTTTAGACCGCGTCCGGTATATCGAAAACATCAGGAAACGTCTTTCACCAAAAACTATTACCACCATCAACGAGATTGGAACCATCATTGATGCACAAACCGGCAGCGATATTCCCGAAGGTTACTGGAATTTATCAGGGGCAATGTTCGCCTATATTTTTCTTGAGTTAACAAAGAGGGGTATTGATGTGGCAGGCGAATCGCAGCTTGTTGGTTACCCAACGCAGTTCCCTGATGTAAGTATGATGGACTGGGAAAATGGAAAACCCAATGCACGTTACTGGATCTTAAAATTATTGAAAGATAATTTTGGCCCCGGCGATAAACTGGTTACAACTTCCCTAAACAGCGGCGATGCTTTTTGCCAGGCCTTTATAACAGCAAAAGCGAAAAAGATTTTATTCATTAATCCACACAACAGTGAAGTGAAAATTAATTTACCTGCTGATGCAAAAGATGCAACCGCATCAATTGTTGACATGAGTACCGGTGAAAATACCGCAGCACAAATACCGCTTAACAGTAATATTATCACACTAAAGCCTTTTGCTGTAGCGGTAATTCAGTTGAAGTAAGAAAATAATTTTGTACCCAACTTTTCTACTGCTATCATCGTTCCTTGCGTCGCACACTTGTACTGCAGAATATATCAGCATGGTGCACACTTGCTCATAAAAGTTCAGAACCCCCAAGTGTGCGACGCAACGGAAGCATAATTGTTAACTAAAAGCCCGGCTCAAAAAACAAATTTCCAACTTCATGACAGTACATGACAGTTACAGTAATTTGTTCTCTTACTTTTACCAAAGATTGTTAACGCCACATAGAAAAATCAACAGAACATGCAGGCTATACTCGGAGTTATTTTTCATTTCATAGGAGGTTTTGCTTCAGGCAGTTTT
>JANXWM010000518.1 GCA_025351145.1 Chitinophagaceae bacterium | reverse complement strand
CTACATTGCAATGTGTTCAAGTTCTTTGCATTAATCAACTGATCACTCTGAGTGTCGGTGGTGGTCCATTCATTGCCCGATCGAATTCATCGTCCATCGTCTCATCAACGAGAGAATAATGTCCCGTCGACGATGCATACGGCACAGTTTGAAATTCTGTCTCCAAAGGTTTTCTCGCTCGTCGTTGACAACAACAGCGATCCAAGAGGAATTCCAACCAGTATGATTCGGTGCAGGCGTTAATGCCAGCAAGTAAAAGAGATGGCTGGTTCAGCCGTATGATGGTACACCGGGGAATTGTAATTAATAAAAAATTTTATGGCGACAAGGAAGCTTTTAACGAGCAATTCTTAGAGGCATTCTTTCATTCTGTACCGCAGATGATGTTTGTATCTGTGCCCCTTGTTGCACTGGTTTTGCAGTTGCTTTATATACGCAGAAGAAAACTATTTTTTTATGAAGATCATGTAATAATGATTGTACACATTTACATCGCAGCATTTATTGCTATTCTGGTTTATTACGGTTTTTCGGGGTTGCAAACTATTACAGAATTCAGTGTTTTTAAATGGCTTGGTTATACTGTAATTGGCTATATATTTTTTTATTGCTTTGCGGCCATGTATAAGTTTTACGGGCAGGGCATTTTTAAAACGTTTATAAAGTATTTTATTTTACTGTTTGTGTGCGGCATTATTGCCAGCCTGCTTATGATAACTTTTTTTATAAAATCTTTGCTTCAAATTTAATTATGAATACTACAGCAGCATCTTTTTTAAGGCTTGTAAACATTATGGATGAACTAAGGGGGAAATGCCCGTGGGACAGGAAGCAAACCATACATACCCTGCGGCCATTAACCATAGAAGAAACCTATGAACTTGCAGATGGTATAATAGAAGAAGACTGGCCCAATATAAAAGAAGAGCTTGGCGATATTTTGCTCCACATTGTTTTCTATGCAAAAATAGCCGCAGAGCAGGAAAAGTTTACACTGGAACAGGTAATAGAAACAGTTTGCGAAAAGCTCATTATACGGCACCCGCATATTTACGGAGATACTAAAGTAGAGAACGATGAAGATGTAAAACGCAACTGGGAAGCCATTAAAATGAGGACTGGAAAAAAGTCTGTTTTAGATGGTGTGCCTGTTTCTTTACCGGCCGTAGTTAAAGCTACACGCATACAGGAGAAGGTAAAACAGGTGGGCTTTGAATGGCATAATAAAGAAGATGTTTGGAAAAAAGTAGAAGAAGAAATAAGCGAACTGCACGAAGCTGTAACGGAAAATGATCAGGCACATATTGAAGAAGAATTTGGCGATGTAATGTTTAGCCTTATAAACTATGCACGGTTTTTGCAGGTTGATGCCGAAGCCGCTTTGGAGAAAGTAAATAAGAAATTCACCAAACGTTTTGTACAAATGGAAGAGGCTGCCAAAGCAGATGAAAAGCAATTGGCAGAAATGACGCTGGAAGAAATGGATGCTTTATGGAACCGTATAAAAAAAGAAAATCATAAAGCCTTATGAAACGAAATACAGGAAGCTATTTTTGAACCTGGCTAAAGAAACTTCGGGCATCGTTCCTTGCGTCGCACACTTGTACAGCATTAATTTAGCTGAACTTTCAACAGCCAGCGTACAGGGCACCATTAGGTAAGTGATGCTGGAGCCGCATATAGAATCAGAACGTACAAGGGTGCGACGCAACAATGCCGGGAACGGTTGCTAAGACCGGTTAAAAAAATCTTTTACAATGGATAGCGCATACGTACTTTTTTAAAAGAAAACAAAACTCCTTGATAAGTATTTTAAGGCGGTCAGCCTACAGGCACGGTTATCTTTTTATTACAGCTGCATGGCTGTATACCATCTCGTTTTTATTTACGAATTATTTTTCTTTTGATTCCAACCCCGAAAAAGTTTCTACGCTTATCAGTAAATATATAAGCACCGGGGAGACGCGTTTTAACAGCCTGCTGCAGGATACTGCGCTTATAGAAAGTATTATTACAGAAAAACCTTCTGCGGCAAAAGTGCAGCTTGGCAAAGATGATATTGGTGTTTTTGGGTATGTTATAAATGATCGTGGCCATCCCGTACAATTATATTGGAATACCAATATAATGAGTATTAGTAAGGAAGATTTTACACGGCCCGATGGCGAGTATGCTACTATTTACAGAAAGAGTTATTTTGTTTTAATAAAGAAAACTTTTAATAAAGATGGCCACGAATATTTGTTGTACGGGCTTATACCTGTGCACTGGCAATATGAAATTGAAGATAAAATATTGCAAAAAAGATTTGCGGCCAACAGTGAACTGGAAAAAAATTATGAGATAAATATTACGCCAGCCGGTACGCCTGTTGTTTCGGCAACCGGCAAGCAGCTTTTTTATATTGAGAAAAAAGAAGCCGCTTTATTTGAACAGCCTGAAACTTTTTCGCTATTGCTGCGGGTTGCAGCCATTATACTGCTGATGCTTTTTGTAAACCTGGTTGCATCGGAACTTGCTGAACTAAATGGCTTTGCTGCAGGTTTTCTTTTTCTGCTGCTTATAGTAACCAGTGCCCGGTTACTGAGCTATTTTTTCCATTTTCCTTTTGACTACAGTAAGCTGGATTTATTCGACCCCAATATTTATGCATCAAGCAATATCAATAAATCGCTGGGCGATTTGCTCATCAATGTTATTCTTTTGTTCTGGCTGGTAAGCTTTATTAAATTCAACTTCCGGCATTTAAGCCAGCATGTATTTTTCTCCAGGGCCTGGGTAAAGAAAACTGCTGCAGTTGCAGCCCTGTTTATTATGCCGCTTTTTACCATGTATATGACTGGTTTTTTAAGCAGCCTTATTACAGACTCAACAGGAAAATTATCTTTCGACGTTACCAATTTCTTTTCGCTGAACTGGTATTCTGTAACAAGCTTTGTTATTATCTGTTTTCTGCTGTTAAGTTTTTTTTATATATCGCAGTTACTGGTGAAAATTTCATTAAAACTACAGGCAGGGATGTACTGGAGGGTAATTATACTCGCTGCATTTTCCCTGCTTTTTTTAAGTTTTAATATACACGGTAATGGAGATATTAAGCTGGATTTTGTTTTGGTAGCATGGCTGATTTTATTTTATATTTTTCTTGCACTGCTAAAAGATGAAATAAACTTTTCTTTTTATAATTCGCGTTGGTTTATGCCATGGAGCATATTCCTTATGGCTTCCGTTACTGCCCTCTTAATGTTCCAGAATAAATCGCTGGAGGAAAATAAAAGAAAAAGCTTTGCAGATAAGATACGGATCAGCACAGACCAGGAAACCGAAACCATGATTGATATGGCGGCAACAAGGGTTAATCAACTTTTTTTGAACGATAATTTCAGCAAGCTTTATAACAGGAACGATAACCTGGTTTTGAAGAGCGGCTTTGTTAATTCAAATTTTCGTGGTTACCTCAATAATTTTGATTCCCGCATTTATACTTACGATAAGAATTTTAAACCCCTGTTTAATGAAGATTCAACATCTTATAATGATATAAAAGCGATCATATCCAACCAGGGGGTGCCCGATACCAGGCGGCAGGGATTGTATTATTATGAAAATGCCTTTGACCAGTTTAGTTATATTTATGAAAAGGATATCCATTCTGCAGACTCTTCGCTTCAGGGTTATGTTTTCCTTATTATAAGGCCGCAATCCTATAAAAGGGAAGAGCTTAACCCGGGGCTTTTCAGCAAACTGATCAGCAGCCGCGTGGGTGATGTAAATAATTATCCTTATGCTATCTACAATAAATATCAGCTCGTAAAAAGTAAAGGCAATTATAATTTTACAGATACCATCTCAAAAAAAGATGTTCCAAAATTTGGGGATTCTTATTTTGTTACAAAAGATGGCTACAGTATCCTCTGGTATAATGGCAGGGATAATAAAATGATCGTTGTACCCAGGGAAAACAAATGGTTTGCAGAATCAATCACTTTTTTTGCCTACGTTTTTGCACTGTTCATTATCCTTGTGCTCATCCAGCATTTCGCTAACCTTATCTTTAAAACGCGTTTTAGCAGGGCCGGGATTAAAAGGATATTCCGGTTTAATATACGTACACAAATACAAACGATTATTGTACTGGTAAGTATTGTTTCCTTTATCGTGATTGGTTTTACAACTATTTCTTTTTTTTATATCAGGTTTAATAAAAGCACCGATGAAAAACTGAGAAGCAATGCACAGATAATGGTGAACGAAATTGAGCGTATTGCCAAAGAACAGGTTGTTTACAGCGATATGTTCAATGTTAATAATATTGATCTCAACCTGGAGCTTGAAAAACGCATCGTTGAAATAGCAGAAACGCACAACAACGATATTAATATTTTCGACCTTTCGGGTAACCTGCAGGTTTCCTCGCAGCAGTATCTTTACGATAACGGCATACTCAGCAATAAAATGAACGCCGGGGCATACTATGCCATGCGTTATAACCGCAATACACAGTATATACAAAGCGAAAAGGTGGTTGATTATACCTATTCCAGCATTTATGTGCCTGTAAAAAATGAACAGGGCGCTACACTTGCTTATCTTAATATTCCTTCCATTAATTCCGAAAACGAACTTAACCAGGAAATTTCCAACTTTCTTATTACTATTATCAACCTTAATGCACTTATATTCATTATGGCCGGTGCCATCGCCATTTGGGTTACATCGCGTATTACCTCTTCCTTCACTTTTATAGCCGATAAAATGAAAGCCATAAGCTTTGGTTCTATCAACGAAGAAATTGAATGGAAGAAAGATGATGAACTTGGCGAACTGGTAAGCGAATACAATAAAATGGTTAAGAAGCTTTCCGAAAGTGCCAGCGCACTTGCACGAAGCGAAAGGGAAGGCGCATGGCGCGAAATGGCAAGGCAGGTTGCACACGAAATAAAGAACCCCCTCACGCCAATGAAGTTAAGTATACAATACCTTGAGCGGGCTATCGACAATAATTCGCCCAATGTAAAAGAACTCTCCAAGCAGGTTGCGGTAACCCTCGTTGAGCAAATAGACCAGCTCTCAAAAATTGCCGGAGACTTTTCACAGCTTGCCAATATTGCCATTGTAAACGAAGAAGAATTTGATCTTTCCAGCGTAATCAGTTCCATCATTACCTTATTTAGTGCCGATGCAAGAATCAATATTTCCTGGAAAAAAGAAGAAGGTAATTACCTGGTTAAAGCCGATAAAATACAAATGAACCGCCTCTTTACCAACCTTATAAAAAATGCAATAGAGGCATACGGCGAAAATGAAACAGCGAAAATTATTATAAGGCAACGCTTAAAACAGAGAGAGCTTATTGTATCTGTTCAGGATAACGGAACCGGCATACCGGTAAACATGAAGCCCAAAATATTCACACCAAATTTCACCACCAAATCTTCCGGAACCGGCCTCGGGCTTGCAATCTGCAAAGGCATAGCAGAAAAAGCTAATGGCACTATCTGGTTCGAAACAAAAGAAAATGACGGTTCCACATTTTACGTTTCCCTGCCACTGGTTAAGCAGTAAAATACTTCATAAACAGGATCTTTTTTGAGCCCAATAAGAGTATTTCATTCCGAATTTTGCAGTAGATTTTTTTGGGCTCCGCAGTAGAATTTCATGGCATCCTCGTTGCGTCGCACTCTTGTACTGAAGAATAGCTATGAGCTTTGGGCTGCACACTATAAGCTATAGTGTTTTTTGCCTGCAGCGTACGCCATGCGGCTTGTAGCTGAATATTTTGCGAACGTACAAGAGTGCTCCCGAAGCTTCGCATGTGCTTCAAGCTAAATAATAGCAAGAAGTGCTGTCATCCTTACTCAATAAGCGTTCCAGCCAGTTATTATGGGCTCGGATTTGAGCACTTCGCACCTGATACCAGTTGTCTCATAAAGCGTCCGCCGCGGCGGATTCGGTTCCGCCGAAGGCGGAATTGAAAAAATGCGAAGCATATTTTTTCAAAGAAGCGAAAGCAGCGCTGTTGAGACAACGAAGCCATGCGGCTTGAGCATTAAGGACATTGCGTTTGAACGCTGTTAAAATAAAAATTAACTTGATGCCAATGCGTCATGGCGGGATCGTTGTACATTCGGATTCTTTATCGAGCAGTGAAGTACGTTGTTTTCATCTTCGCTTTGCTCATCATTGTTCAGAACGTACAAGTGAGTGACACAACGGAAGCTTGATAGCACTCCTTCTGCCGGCTCCCCAAAAAATATTCATAAAATCACAAAGCCCCTGTAATATTTGGTTGTGCAGCACTACTAACCGGATGCTGTTTTTAATAAAACCGGTTTCCTGCCTTTGCTTTTTATTATGAAAACTTTGTGCAGATTGATTTTGAAACCTTTAAGAGAATGTTATTTTTGCGCACATTAAACTAAAAATAATGGGTTGGATCATTTTTATCCTCGGTACTATTGGCTGGCATCTTGGTATGTATGGCATGTTTAAAAAAGCAGGCATAGAGCCATGGAAAGCCCTTGTACCTTTTTACAATACCTGGTGTATTGTACAGGAATGCGGTATTCCAAAATTCTGGTTCTGGTTGCAGTTAATACCTATTGTGGGCCAGTTTATCACTATCTGGATCACCATTATTTTTGTAATGCATTTTGGTAAATTCAATACAGCCCATCATGCTGCTGCAGTGTTTTTACCTTTTGTTTACCTGCCATACCTCGGCTATTCAAAAGAGGTAAGATGGGGCGGGGCAAAGGTTGTAAGCCATTATAAAAAATCGGCTTCCCGTGAGTGGATCGATGCTGCAGTTTTTGCAGTAGTTGCTGCAACCATCATACGCACATTTGTTTTTGAAGCTTATACCATACCTACGGAGAGCATGGAAAAAACCCTGCTCATCAACGATTTTCTTTTTGTGAATAAAATGAGCTACGGCCCAAGGCTGCCGCAAACGCCTATTAGTTTTCCCTTTGTACACAACACATTACCGGGAATGCCTACCACCCCATCGTATTTAAAATGGATACAGGTTCCCTATACAAGGTTACCGGGCTTTACAGAAGTTAAACGCAACGATGTAGTAGTATTCAACTTCCCCGCAGGCGATACCATTATAAACCTTGAAGGCTATGGTTCTGCAGTGCCTTATTACGATATGCTGCGCGAAAGATACAACGGTAACCGCGATGCACTGAAGGCTGATTACGGCGATCATTTACTCGTACACCCAATGGATAAAACCGATAACTATATTAAACGCTGCACAGGCGTTGCAGGCGATAAAATTCAGGTGAAAGGCGGTGTATTGTTTGTAAACGATCAGCCTGCTTTAATTCCTCCGGGATCGCAGATAGATTACAATGTGCCAACCAATGGCAAATCCATTTCGTCAGATTTTTTAAATGAACAGCTTGGCATTGTTACCAGTGCGGGACTTGGCGATATTGAACCAGACAGTGGTTGTGTGATCATTAACATGACACCCGAAGAAAAATTAAAGGTTGATAAATTTGTGGGTGGCACTTGTCACTTTGCATTGTATAAAAGAGAAAATACATTTCCATACAGTGCTCTTTCTGCAAGCTGGACAAGGGATAATTTTGGTCCAATCAGTATTCCAAAGAAAGGCGAAACCATTACTTTAACCCACGAAAATATTGAGCTGTACCGCAGGCTGATTACCGTTTATGAACAAAATACATTTGACGACAGCAACGGTAAATTCATCATCAACGGAAAAGAAATAACTACCTATACTCCCAAATATAATTATTACTGGATGATGGGTGATAACCGCCACCGCAGCCAGGACAGCCGTTTCTGGGGTTTTGTTCCCGAAACAAATGTAGTAGGTAAAGCTTCAATGATATGGTTTAGCTGGAACGGCGGACCAAGATGGAACCGCTTGTTCAGCAGCATTAAATAAAGCACTTGCAATCTTAAATAAAAAAATCCCCGCACTCGAATTGCGGGGATTTTTTACCTTAACAGCAATTAGCAGTTGTAAGCTAATATAAATAACAACTATGACTCAGCAGCAAACAGGCTTTTCTTTCGAAGTGTACGACTCAATTACCGAACTAAATGACGCTGATGCACAACTGCTCATCAAAGCGAAAGAAGCACTTAAGCATGCTTATGCACCATACTCTCATTTCAATGTAGGCGCAACTGCAATACTGCAAAACGGCGTTTTTGTAAACGGCACCAACCAGGAAAACGCAAGCTATCCTGTGGGTATTTGCGCAGAGCGTGTGCTGCTGTCTTCAGCTTCATCACAGTTTCCCGGCGTTGCCATAGAAACCATTGCTATCAGCTATTACAACGAAAATGGTATTAGCAATAAACCAGCTTCTCCATGTGGTATTTGCCGCCAAACACTGGCCGAGTACGAAGAACGGCAACATCAACCAATTCGGCTGATACTTGGTGGATTAGAAGGTAAAGTTTACATCATCTCAAAAGCCGCTGAATTGTTGCCTTTAGGTTTTAGCAGCAGTGATTTAAAGTAAAGATTTTTTTGAGCCAGGCAGAAGAATATGAATGAAGCTTTCGTTGCGTCGCACTCTTGTACGTTCGTAACATTATGCAGCAAAGCGAAGCAACCTGCAATAAAAACCGGTGAGTTTAAAATAAAGTCTGCACACCATGCGCAATCCTGAACTCATGCTGCAGCAGCCATTTCTTTCTCCATAAGCCCCCACCGTAACCTGTAAGCGATCTGTCGCTGCCAATTACCCTGTGGCAGGGAACAATGATGGCAATCTTGTTTTTACCATTGGTGCTGGCAGCCGCACGTATTACTTTAGGGTCGCCCAGCTTTTTGGCCAAATCCATATAACTGATCGTTTTGCCAAAGCCAATATTCACCAGCTCGCCCCATACCCTTTGCTGAAAGGCTGTGCCT
>JANXWM010000511.1 GCA_025351145.1 Chitinophagaceae bacterium | reverse complement strand
AAGAGTGCGACGCAAGAGGTGATGCTATAAAAAATCTGTAGTTGGGTTCAATATTTCTTTTCCCTGTAATACATGCCTGAACCCAACTTTGTTAAACCCTTTTTATCCTTACAAATCCTTACAAAAGGAAAACAGCCAAATACAATTAATATCATTTGTGTTACTGATACCCGTCATAAAAAATGTTCTAAAAACCATTCAACTTTACTACAGGATTTCCACCTGATTATTTGAAAAATAACCAGGGTAAAAAAAATAAGAACACAGGTTACAAAATCAATTTCAACTCCTACAAATACATAATTGGTTTAACGGGCAGCCATAAATGGGTGAGTCATTTGAATCAATTGTTATATGGGTTTCAAAATATTTTTTTAATACCAAAACTTGCAACAAAATGAAAAAGTTTCTACAATCAACAGTCGCTGTTTTATTCAGCTTTTGCTCCCTTGCCCAGAGTTATTCAGTTGACTGGCTTCGTACTGCTGACAGTTATCTTAAAAGCGGCACTTGGCTTGCCCGTGATAATGCCGACAATGTTGTTGTTGCCGGCCAGGCTGTTACTTCATCAATCTATACACAGAAATACGACAAGTTCGGCAACCTGCAGTGGGAGCGTTCATCTTCCTCTGGCATCCACAGCAATTACGAAGCAGCAAGCTGGGTTAATACCGATGCGCAAAATAATGTGTATGTTACGGGCTACCGCTATACCTACAGCACACAGCCACCTTACAATTATCCCAATGCCATTATTGTTTTAAAATATGATCCTGCAGGCAACCTGCAATGGAAATTTATTTTAGAAGGCTCTTATGGCATTACGATTCCGTATAGCTATTCTGCCTTAATATTCAGAAGCGAATTAGATGCAAACGGAAACCTGTATGTAGGTACGTCAGGCACTATCTCAGGTAATACTACAGGAGGTTTTGTATTGGTAAAGCTAAATCCTCAAGGTAATATGGTCTGGAACCGAATAAGCGATGCGGGCTCAATAGGAGGCTTTTTATCTATGCGCCTCAGAAACAACCAGGTTGTTTTAACCGGGTCTTCAACGGCATACTTTGGCAATGTGGCAACAGCCATGTTCGATACATCCGGCAACGAAAAATGGCGCGCCACCACCACCGAACAAGGCGGAAAAGATGTTGAGTTAGATGATCTTGGCAATGCCTATATTCTCACCGGCAATTATAACGAGGTAAGCACAACCAGCGGTTTGGATATTGTGTTAATGCAATACAACACGAATGGTGCTCAGACAGCTCGCTATAAATATGATTTTGCCGATAATGAAGTGGGATACAAGCTTTGCAGAACCGGCACTAATGAATTAGGCATTTCAGGCTATGGTTATTTTGGTGGCGGTTTTACTTCAGACTGGCTGGTAATGAAGGTAAATATGAGCAGCGGTGCATTGCAATGGAGTAAAACAGACATCAATACTTCTCCTTATGATGTAGCTGCCAACACCCTCATCGGGAACAGCAAAGGCGAATTATTTGTAACCGGGTACAAACCAAGTGGCAAGCCGTTTCCGGGTTACCTTGCAATGGCCACCCGTAAATACCTGCCGGATGGAACTATATCCTGGACAGCATTATACGATTCTACTGCTAGCCGTGGTACGGCACTTAGCCAGGCAAGCAATGGCAGTATTTATGTTTTAGGTTCAAGTTATGCAACCGTTATTCACTATTTCGACCATACTGGTACGGGAACATGCGGCATTATTGATACAGCCCGGGTAAGTAACATCACTAAAAATTCAGTAGTTATAGAATATCCGAAAAATGCTAAAGCTATAACATATCATATCCAGTACAAAGCTTCCACCTCACCATTATGGATAACTGTTTCTACCGATAAACCAAAGGATAAGATTACAGGCTTAATGCCGGGGATTACTTACGACTATAGAATAGAAAATGTTTGTAACAGCGGTCCTTCCGGTTATAAAAGCATCAGGCATTTTACCACTGCCGGCACGCCCTATTGTGCAACAGGAGCGCTTAATGCTGTAGATGACTACATTGCTTATGTGCAGTTTGGAAGTTACGTTGATGGAATTAATAACAGTACCGGTAGCAATAATGGCTATGCAGATTTTACCTACATTTCCGCAACTGTTGCGCCCGGCGCAAAGGTTGGGGGTTACCTGAGTGCTTCTTACTTTGCACCGGTATTTAATGAGTTCTTCCGTGTATGGGTAGACTTCAATATGGATGGTGATTTTAATGATGCAGGTGAAAGGGTTATTGATACCACCGCCAATGGTATAGGAAGTTTCGCGGTATCATTTACGGTACCTGCAAATGCAAAATTGGGCAATACCAGGATGAGGGTGGCTATGAAAAACGGAAGTGCGCCACCGGCATGCGGGTCCTATGCATCTGGTGAAACAGAGGATTATGGTATCCTCATACAAAATCCTGCGGCATTGCAGGCTATTACATTTACAAATGCAGAAAATATGCAGAAACTTCGCGGCGTATTTTCAATAGCACCTAACCCGGCAAATAACCAGGTTAACATTCAGCACGATTTTAATAATACCAAACCTGTTTATATAACAGTGTTTAATACCACAGGGCAGCA
>JANXWM010000508.1 GCA_025351145.1 Chitinophagaceae bacterium | reverse complement strand
GTACATTTCAAACTCGTCTTTTTCGTGCATGGTGGTAAGCACCACGGTTTGCATACCGGCATTTAATGCTGCTTCTACGCCTTTGGGAGCATCTTCAAATACAATGCATTGTTCGGGATTTACATTAAGCAACTGTGCAGCTTTAAGATATGTTTCGGGATGTGGTTTGCTGATAACTACATCATCGGCGCTTACAACAACGGGGAAATATTTGTGCAGGTGAAGGTTATCGAGCACAAAATTTATATTGAAGGGAATGGCCGCAGAACCAATAGCCATAGGTATTTGCGCATTTTCAGCGGCTTGCAAAAATTCATGGAGCCCACTAATGAGTTTAAGATTGGGCAGATAAGCCGATTGATACCGGCGCTCTTTTTCGAACGATAATTCCGTCATTTTTTCATGGGTAAACTTACCTTTTCCAAAAATACGTTCAAGCACTTCATCGTTCTTTCCGTACATCTGTACTTTTACTTCATCCCAGCTAAGGCCAGCATTTAAGTCGTTGTTCAGTATATCAGACCAGGCCGTAATATGGTATTGCATATCGTTGATCATTGTTCCATTCAAATCGAAAATAAAAGCCTTTGCTAAATTCATGTTTTGTAATTATTGTTCAAATATCAATCAATGAAAAGGATAATAAAATTCTCAGGGGCCAAAATATTATTTGCGTTGATTATACACCAATGCAAAGATGCTGTTTATAAAATTACTTACCTTCAACTACTGCCAAAAAAGAGTTATATGAAAAAGAATAAAATAGTTGCTGAAATTTTTATAGTTTGTTTCGTTTGCATGATGCAAACTGTTGCTGCATTTGCAACGCCTTATTATTTAAAAGATACCTCCGCAGATAATCAATTAACAAAAAAAGAAAAAAAACAGGGCTGGAAATTATTATTCAATGGCAGTAACCTCGATGGTTGGCGAACCTATAAAAATATTCCCGGTTCATGGAACGTGGTAAGCGGCAATATTTGCAGCCAGAAACCGGCAAGCAATCAAAACCCCGATCTTATCAGCACCGATGAGTATGAAAATTTTCAGCTTTCTGTTGACTGGAAAATATCGCCCCTTGGTAATAGCGGCATTATGTATATGGTAAAAGAAACGCATGATGCACCTTACGAAACCGGCCCGGAATACCAGTTGATCGACGATGATAATTTTCCCGAAAAAATTCAGGACTGGCAAAAAACCGGCGCTGCTTATGCTATACAGCCGCCTTTTGTAAAAGCGGCCAACACCCCCGGCCAGTGGAACCATACCGTTATCATTGTAAGCAAAGGCCATGTTGAGCATTGGCTCAATGGCCAAAAGGTTGCAGATTATCAGCTCTGGAGCGATGACTGGAAGAAAGCCGTAGCCAACGGCAAATGGAAAAATGAACCCGATTACGGTCAATCTAAAACCGGGCATATTGCTTTCCAGGCTTCACACAGCGGCGTAGATAACACCGGCGTTTGTTTTAAAAATGTAAAAATTAAAATGCTATAGCCCGGTTCTTTTTTCTTATTAACCGGGCTTTATTTTTCATGGCATCACCTCTTGCGTCGCACTCTTGTACTTTGGGAATTTTATTCAGCTTTCAACAGCCCTTTACCGCACCATTGCTTGTGAATATATAATTACAATATCTCCTTTGTCTGCAACTTTAAGGTCATTGGCCATGTGGGCAAGGAGTAAATTAACATTGCCTGAAGGCTGCCATCCTTCCCGCATTTCCTTGTTAACCTTTTGCGTAAACTCATAAATGTTCAGTTCGCTGAGAATTTGATATTCTTTGTACATCTTAAAAATTTTTTTTCAAATATAGAGGATAATTTTAAATCCTACCGATTTGGTAGGAGTTTAAATTAATTTGTAACCCTCCCATTTTATAACTGCTGCATTTGCTGAAAAGAATTCATACAGTACAAGTGTGCGACGCAAGAATGCGTCATGCATATTCTCAAGCTGGCACCATAAAATTTGTGTTAAGAGTTTAAGAATGATTTCAGTAAAGTTTTCAGTTTAATTTGCATGCATATTGGTTATAGGATATTGAGCACTCACCATTGTGATTTACCAAATCAGATTCAACTTTGTTGCACAATAATTAATAAAAAAATATGTCAGAACAAACAAAAATTGCATTGGTTACAGGCGGCAGCCGCGGACTTGGGAAAGATATGGCAATCTCCATTGCCAAAAAGGGCTTTGATGTAATTATCACTTATCGTAATAAGGAAGAAGATGCTCTGCAAACTGTGGCCACAATAGAGCAAATGGGGCAAAAAGCAGCGGCGCTTCATCTTGATCTAAGTATTTTTTCTTCATTAGACAGTTTTCTTCAAAATCTCAAGGTGCTTCTTGAAACAAACTGGAACAGGCAAAACTTTGATTTTTTAGTAAACAATGCGGGCATGGGCGCAACAGTTCCTTTTGAAAATGTAACCGAAGAAATCTTTAATGATTTTCTCAATGTTCATTTTAAAAGTGTTTATTTTTTAACGCAGAAGTGCTTGCCTTATATAAATTCAGGTGGGCGTATCATTAATATTTCAACAGGCACCACCCGGTTTTGTGTTCCCGGATATTCTGTTTATGCCTCAATGAAAGGTGCCGTGGAAATTTTTACAAAATACCTGGCTAAAGAACTGGGTACAAAAGGAATAACCACAAATGTGGTAGCTCCAGGCCCAATTGAAACAGATTTTAATAATGCTGCAATCAGAAGCAACCCTAATATGAAAGGCGCACTTAGCTCTCTTTCCCCGCTGGGGCGGATAGGACAGGCAGATGATATTGGCGGTGTTGTTGCCTTTCTTTGTACAGAAGATGCTAAATGGATTAACGGGCAACGCATTGAAGTAAGTGGTGGTATTAATCAGTAGAGATATAATTGGCCTGGCTTACGTAACTCTATTCATCGTTCCTTGCGTCGCACACTTGTACTGAGGGAAGTTATTTCAGCTTGCAACAGCCCGGAAGCAGTCACCATGATTTTATTAAAAGCACGATGAAGATTTGAAAACCAAACAGGTGGTGGACAATATGATTTTATTAAGTAACCGGGGATATTAAATGGGCGGCTGTTAAAAGCTCATTCATAATCCGAACGTACAAGAGTGCGACGCAAGGAAAGATGCCCAATGAAGTTATTGTTTGGATCAAAATAAATACTGAAATACAATTTCAATTATTTTTTTCAGGCTACTCATCTGATTAATCAGTCTTTTTCTGGTTTTTTGGCCGATAGTTGTAATTTTTTTTATTAAATTTTTTCGTTTTACGATTCAGACCCTTACCTTTGCCGTCCCAAAATAATTGGTATAGAATGCCTACAATACAACAGTTAGTTAGAAAGGGCCGTGAAATAATCAGGGCGAAAAGTAAGTCCAGAGCATTGGATGCATGTCCGCAACGCCGCGGTGTGTGTACAAGGGTTTACACCACAACACCTAAAAAGCCGAACTCAGCACTACGTAAGGTAGCCAAAGTTCGTTTAACCAATAAAATCGAGGTTATTGCTTACATACCCGGTGAAGGGCACAATCTTCAGGAGCATTCAATCGTGTTAATCCGTGGTGGTCGTGTTAAAGATTTACCGGGTGTGCGTTATCATATAGTTCGTGGCAGCCTTGATACTGCGGGTGTAAAAGACCGTAAGAAGAGCCGCTCTAAATATGGTACCAAGAAAGAAAAAGCTAAGAAAAAATAATTTATAAAAAAGTAATACTTTTAGATATGCGTAAAGCGCAAGCCAAAAAATTACCATTAGCACCTGATCCCCGTTTTAACGACAAGCAGGTTACCCGTTTTATTAATAACCTGATGTGGCAGGGAAAGAAAAGTACAGCTATTACTATATTCTATGATGCTGTAGATAAGGTAAGTAAAATTACAGGTGAAGACGGTTATGAAGTATGGAAAAGAGCCCTTGTTAATGTTACCCCAGGTGTTGAAGTGCGCAGCCGCAGGATTGGTGGTGCTACCTTTCAAATTCCTTCTGAAGTTCGCCCGGACAGAAAGATATCTTTGAGTATTAAGTGGCTTATCCGTTTTAGCCGCGACCGTAACGGTAAAACAATGGCTGATAAACTGGCAAATGAAATAATAGCAGCAAGTAAGGGTGAAGGCGCAGCTTTCAAAAAGAAAGAAGATACGCATCGTATGGCAGAAGCTAACAAAGCATTCTCCCATTTCAAGATCTAATAATAGATTTACAATATGAGGCCATTCACTTTTAGTGGATGGCTTTTTTATTTATTGAGTTATGAGTAAGCACTTTTACAATTCTATTTTCAAATAAAGATTTGTGTGTGTTTGTCCAAGAACAAGTATAAATGGAAAGCGTGCTGATTAATAATTAATCAGCACGCTTTCTATTTATAAAAATTTTACTTGCTTAAATCTGAAAATATTTTTATTAATGCACTGCATGTAACGGGCTAAAAGTTAATTGATCCCTTATTGCTAAAGGCGTAAGACATGGAGAAACAACATAATCTTTTAAATCTTTAGCTCTTCTCAATATCTCATTAACAAAACGTAATTGCGGATTGGATGGCGGTCGCAAGGCCGGGTCTTTTACTATAAAACTGTCATTATCTGGATTATTGTCAAAATCAATTGCACCGCCTTGCCCCGCTTTTCCATTTAAAAAACCAGAAAGGGTAGCTTCAGTTCCAAAAAAAACAGGGTCAACATGGGTATAATTAGTTTGCATTTCGCCTGAATGACAACCTGAGCAGGTATTTAACGAAAAGACCTGTCTTGTGGTACTGTTTTTTATATATGTTGGCGTATTCGGTACTTTAGTGCCATCCCAGTGAAAAACATTTATAGAGGAAGGATCTCCTACAGTTGGTCCTAAAATTTGGGTCTTTCCTCCCTGCATAGGGCTATCAAGATATATTACAGGAACATCATATTGATCTTTGTTAATACCTTTTCTGTTTACATTTATAAAGTCAACCAATCTGCGTACTGCAGCATTGTCAACTTGAGCATTATAATAGTTTGCAGGAACTTTCGAAACGGTGGTTTCATTTAAAGTGGTGCCGGAACTGTTAAAACGGAATTCCCGGAACTCACAAATTACAGGATTCGGCGAAAGTGCCCTGTCATTCGTACGCACTGTACTTAAACTGCTTTGATTTGTTTTATTTGGGCTTGAACCAGATCTTGTATATGTATTGGTAATTGATTCAAGTGCGGCATTATATGCCTCACTGCCAAGTGTATAATTTTTAAGGTCGTACCATCTTTGAGCCCAGGCATGTAAAGTGTCGCAATTATTACTTTTTGGAATGGAATATTCAACAACGCAGGTGAAGTTTTCTGTAGTGGTACAGTTACTGTCTATTAGGCAGAATGTAAACCTGCTTTCACCAGCTGGAATACCAAGAAATCTTTCTCTAAGGTCAAAGCGATTCAAAATTGCAGTTAATTTAAAAGGAGCATATTTCATATCCAATTGACCTGCCGGTGCACCACCTGCCTGGCTTTTAGCTAGCCAGGGATTAAGGATTTTTGTAAGTACCAGTGGCCTTGCTTTTACAGTGTCTGAATTGATAATAGTATCTGATGCAAACCTATTTAACCAGGCTTTTACAAATTTTGAAAGCTGCAAATCATTTGCAACACTGTCAGGACGCCTCGTAGCTAATTGCTTCATTATTGTTTTGAATGTCCACGGGCCATCTACATTTCCCTTTTGGGTGCATGGATTCCATGTTCTTGTGGAATCTTCAATTACCGATAATGCTGTTATAAAAACACTGTTTTTCCTTAATGAATCAATGAGTTTGTTACTTGATTGCGTTTTTAGCGTCATTATTGAAACAGAATGATATGTATCAAAATTTTTAACATCAAAACCTTCTGTCTGATCCGGATCAATAGTCATAGAACGGTTAACAAAACGGTACTGAGGCCCAGCATCTTTCATTGCAAGAGCATTGCTAATTGACTGTTTCCTGAATTCATTTACATCGGCATAAATTTTTGCAGTGTACAAACCATCACCAGCTTTTTTATCATCACCTCTGCCATCATCTCTAAAAACAAGTTTTGTATTATCATCTTCAATGGTAACAAGTGGCTCAGAGTAATTTTCTTTGGAATAGAATGACATCATTAAGAGATGATTATTATCTCCTGGGATTCTTTGAACAAGAACATCCTCGGCAACTGGCATATATTTACCATTCGATGCGGGTGAGGTCAGCTCATCATAATTTGCTGAAAGAGAAAGCAGGTCGTTATCCGTCATTTCATCACCATTGCCCCATTGGTGGGCTGCAATTTTATTTGCATAAAAAGGAGCAATTTTGATCATGTTGAAACGATTCCATGAAAGGAGCAATGTAGTTAGGGCTATACCTGCAATTAGAACAAGTTTTTTTGTTGAAAATTTCATAGTTAACATTTAAGGATGTATTGAAATAGGATAATGAATTTATTTTCTTTGAACGCTGATTTTGGTTTTAGTGTTTTCTTTTCTGAAATATCAGGCAAAGTAGTTAAATAAAGGAGATAATTCAAAAAATGTTTAGGCTTGAAAATTTTGGTATTTTTTTGAATTATACAGGTTATTGGTTTACAGGTTTAAAGTGGGGGATTTAAGAGGCTTCGTTTTATATTTTTTTCATTTTTTTTTAATTTTATTTTAAAAAAGTATTTAATTGTAAGGAAAAAAATATGTACTCAATTATAATGTCTGCTATCCTCTATGAAATTAAACCGTATAAGAGTGCCAGCCTGTAAAAAAACTAAGGCGAGAGAAATACTGGGATTTATGCACAAGATATTAAACGGAGTTACCAATGGTTGAGTAAAATTTTCTGAGAGCTACGGATTACAAAACATGATCAAACCGCCAGCAGATACAGTTCATGAGTTTGGATGGTTGGATCAATGAGGATACTCCGTTGTTCCAAGTTTTATCGAAGGGTGACTTGGAACTTAAGATAAAAAGCTTTTTTGTGAAAGGAATGAATAGTAAAATTATTACTGCAACCTAAATTCTTTCGCTATTGATGGCGTATTTATCTGCAATCAAACCGTTTCAATATACGCTACGGTAAAAAGATCAAAAATGTTCCGAACGTACAAGATTCTGTGTTAATAATCTGATAGAGTTGAATTATTTTTTTATTTTTGACAGAAGGCGGTTTTATACCAGCCTGATAAGAGAAGCGGCCTTTTATGGGGTCGCTTCTCTGATTTTTATGCTACCTC
>JANXWM010000483.1 GCA_025351145.1 Chitinophagaceae bacterium | reverse complement strand
ATTGAGTCCGCAACTTACTTTATTCGTATTACTGTTTATTCCTGTAATGGGTTTTATTATTGGCCGCATATCCCGTTCATTAAAAAAACAATCACAGGAAGTTGCCGTAAAATATGGGGAGTCCGTTTCCATTTTAGATGAAACACTTGGCGGCCTGCGGGTGATAAAAGCCTTTAATGCAGAGAATATTTTAAGGGGCAAATTCTTTGCCGTAAACGATTCATTGCTCACCGCAAAAAACAAGATCGGTTACCGCCGCGACCTTGCTTCGCCCATGAGCGAATTCCTTGGTGTGGCTATGTTCTGCGCCATTTTATATTTTGGGGGCAGGCTGGTATTGGGCAATGAAATTACGTTGGAAGCTTCTGCTTTTATCACGTATCTCGCATTGTTTTACAACATTATCAATCCAGCCAAATCGTTATCAACTTCTTTCTCCAATATGCAGAAAGGCACGGCTGCCATTCAAAGAATTGAAGAAGTTTTAAACGCACCTGTTACCGTTGACGATAACCCAAATGGTAAAAAAATAACCACTTTCAACCATTCCATCGAATTCAAAAATGTTGGGTTTGCTTACGAAGGTTTTATCATTCTTAAAAACATCAACCTCACTGTGGGCAAAGGAAAAACAGTGGCATTGGTTGGCAGCAGCGGAGCCGGTAAAAGCACACTTGCCGATCTTGTTCCCCGCTTTCACGATGTAACTTCCGGCGAACTGCTTATAGATGGTGTAAACATAAAAGACTACTCATTAAAGGACCTCCGCGAACTGATGGGCATCGTAACACAGGAGCCTATTCTTTTCAATGATACCATTGCCAACAACATTGCGCTCGGTAAAGAAAATGCAGGCGGGCAGGAGGTTATTGATGCGGCCCGCATTGCCAATGCACACAGCTTTATTGTAAACAAAGAAGACGGGTACAAAACAAATATTGGCGACCGGGGTTCCAAATTAAGCGGCGGTGAACGGCAGCGCTTAACCATCGCAAGGGCCGTTTTAAAAAATCCGCCCATTCTAATTCTTGATGAAGCAACATCTTCTCTCGATACAGAAAGTGAAAGGCTTGTACAGGATGCCATCAATCACCTTATGAAGGACAGAACCTCCATTGTAATTGCCCACAGGTTAAGCACCGTGCGCCATGCAGATGAGATCATCGTTTTGCAAAAAGGCGAAATTGCAGAGCGCGGCACGCACGATGAGCTTATAGCAAAAGGCGGAATTTATAACAGGTTGGTTGAGCTGCAGGAAGTAAAATAAGTATATTTTTAAAGGCATTTTTTTGAACCGGGCAATAGTTCTTTGGGGATCGTCCCTTGCGTCGCACACTTGTACAGCTTGCCCCGCTTGAGGCGGGGTTCGAAACAATTATGAACAAGCTGCGAGCCGTAAGCTGCGAGCTATTAGCAAAATACAAGAGCTTGTAACTCGCAGCCAAATGCTCAAAGCTATTCTTCAGTACAAGAGTGCGACGCAACAGAAGCTTCATTTATATTCTTCAGCCCGGTACAAAAAAATTCTATTGGTATTTTCATTAATAAATTAATATGGAACAAAAGCATAAAGATCCATTGCACGGGGTTACCTTAGAAACGATTGTAACCGAACTGGTAAAACGTTTTGGCTGGGATGTTTTGGGGGCGAGGATCAATATTAAATGCTTCAACGAAAACCCGAGCATAAAATCGAGCCTTACGTTTTTACGTAAAACGCCATGGGCAAGAAAAAAGGTGGAGGGTTTTTATATAAGGCATCTAACTTAACCGCTACCGCGCAACTTTTACGAGGTATTTTTTCCCTTTCATTTTTTCGTTTTGCACTTTTTGCAGCAGGTCTTTTACCTTATGTTTTTTTACTGCTGCGAAAGAAACAAAATCTTTTACTTCTATCAATCCCAGTTCGCCCTTTTCCAGTTTCCCTTTTTGTGACAGAAAACCAACAATATCTGTTTTGTTTAGCTTGTCTTTTTTGCCGCCACTGATGTACAATGTGGTCCAGGAAGAACCCTTTGGCAAAGGAGGATTTGCGGGCAAATCTATTTGCCCGGGCACTTCTGTAATGTAGGCAGGCAAAGGTTCTTCTTTATAAACAATAACATAAGCCGTTCCTTCGGCCTGCATGCGTGCAGTGCGGCCATTGCGGTGCGTAAATTCTTCTCTTGTATGGGGAAGGTGATAATGGATTACATGTTTAACTTCGGGGATATCCAGCCCTCTTGCAGCAAGATCTGTGGCTATTAAAAAAGGGATCGTTCCATTCCGGAATTGCACCAGTGTTTGTTCGCGTTCCATCTGTTCGAGCCCGCCGTGAAAGCAGGCTGTTTCTATTCCTTTTTCTTTTAATAAACTGCTGGTGCGCTCTGCTGCTTCGCGGTGGTTACAAAAGATGAGCGCAGAACCGGTTCTTATGAAACACAATAACCGGAATAAGGTGTCAATTTTGTCTTTCTCTTGTGATACAACCATTTTCAACTGCAGTGTGCCGTCATCTTCTTTTTCGGAAATAAAATCGAGCAGTGCTGGGTTTGTTACACCTGTAAAATCGGGGATGTCGATGGCTTGTGTTGCAGATACCAATATTCTTTTTTTCAACTGTTTTAATTCGCCGATGATGAACGACATTTTCTCGTGAAAGCCAAGTGCCAGTGATTTATCAAACTCATCAAGTATAAGTGTAGAAATAGAGCTGTAATCAAAAGTCTCTCGTTTAATGTGGTCCGCAATACGACCCGGTGTGCCAATGAGAACAGCGGGTGCTTCGCTTAAATTTTGTATTTCGGTAAGCATGGAATGGCCGCCGTAGCAAACATTGCTTTTAAAGCCGGTAGCCATCTTTTTCCAAACCTGTTCTACCTGCAAAGCAAGTTCGCGTGAAGGCGTAAGGATAAGGCATTGTACTTTTTTGTTTTCAGCATCGAGCAGGTTAAGTAAGGGCAATAAAAAAGCAATGGTTTTACCAGAACCTGTTGGCGCAAGCAGCAATGTTTCGGCTTCGCTGAGAATGGCTTTTTCTGCAGTTTCCTGCATGGTATTTAGGGCGGTAATATTTAAGTTGGAGAGTATTTTGGCGAGCCGGTCATTTCTTTGCATGCACAAAGATACCCAAGCAAAGTTTTACATTTTAATATGGCTTATAATCTTCGCGTTCAGCTCATAATTGTTCCGAACCCTGAAGAGTGCGACGCAACGATGCTTAATAGATGATGAGATGTTCGGTCAAAAAAAATTGTATTACAGATCTCCCAGTTGCGGCCTTAGAATAATATCCTCAACACATGCCTGCGTGGATAATTGCGAAGCGGCATAAATCATTGCGGCTATGTCTTCTGCTTCCATGATGCGTTTGGGATCAACGCCGCTGCCGCTCCACGAATCGGTGTAAGCAGCACCGGGATAAACAGCGGTAACTTTAATGTTATAAGGTTTCATTTCTTCGCGCAGGTTTTTAGAAAAGCCTGCCAGCGCAAACTTACTAATGCTGTAAGCGCCACCATTGGGATATGCATGCAGCGATGCGATGGAACACATATTAAAAATGTGGCCGCTCTTTGCGTGCATCATTTTCGGCAGCAGCAGGCGGGTTAAATGGTACGCACTGTAGAGGTTTACTTCCATCATTTTTTCGAGAAAGCCTTCCTCTTCATTGTACACACTGCCAGGCAAAAACTGCCCGGCATTGTTGATAATAATATCGGGAACACCGAACGATAAACACCAGTTGCCCAACTTTAATACTTCGTTTTTTATGCTCATATCAACGGGCAAGGCTTTAATGCTGCATTGCGGAAATTTAGTAAGCAGTTCTTCCATCATTTTATACAGATCAACTTCATTGCGGGAGCAAACAAATAATGAGTGGCCCGCCTCAGCAAATTTTTCTGCAATAGCCTTACCTAAACCTTTCGATGCGCCGGTGATAATTATATTAATGCCCCCATCCCCTAAAGGGGAGTTAATTAAACTCATGATTCAAAGTTTTGTTGAGTAATTTGCAAACATAGTTATGAATAAATTAGCAAACACCCCTTTAGGGGATGGGGGCAAATACCGCCATCTTTTTTTTGATCTTGATCATACGCTCTGGGATTTTGAAACCAATGCCAAAGAAACCATGCAGGAGGTTTACGATCTCAACGCACTGCACGCAAAAGGCATTACCGATTTTGATCTTTTTTTTGAACGTTATAGTTACCACAACGAACGCCTGTGGAGCCGCTACACCAAAGGCTTTATAAAACAGGAAGAACTGCGCTGGAAAAGGATGTGGTTTGCTTTGCTTGATTTTAAAATTGGCGATGATAAACTGTCAAAGGAGATGTCGGGTCATTTTTTAGAGCGGCTGCCGTTCAAGAAAAAACTCTTTCCTTATACCATAGAAATACTTGAATACTTAAAAGCGAAGAGCTACCGAATGCACCTTATCACCAATGGGTTCGATCATATACAGTTCAGTAAACTAACGAGCAGCAACCTCACACATTATTTTGAAGAAGTAATTACATCCGAAGCATCGCAAAGCTTAAAGCCCAATAAAGAAATATTTGAATATGCACTGCAAAAAACCGGTGCTGAAAAAGAAGAAAGCATTATGATTGGTGATAACCTTGAAGCAGATATTCAGGGTGGCATCAATGCCGGGATCGATACTGTTTTTGTAAATCACTTAAAGGTTGAAACGCAGTTGCAGCCTACTTATATCATCTATCATATTAAAGAACTGGAAGATATTTTTTAAAT
>JANXWM010000478.1 GCA_025351145.1 Chitinophagaceae bacterium | reverse complement strand
ATTTAAAAACCAAAACAAAGCAGTTTTTTCATTGATGGCTTTTTCTACATCGGCAACCGTTTCAACGCTTACTATTTTGCAACCAGTGTTGGTAAGCGCCTGCGAATAGCCAATACTGTGCCCTTTCTGTACAATGACTTCCGATTTCATACCGGTGCCTTCGAGATGCGGCAGCATCGCGGCTTTGTCTGCATCCATACCGGTAAGCACGCCGGCAAGGCCAATGGTCATTGCGGAAAAACATCCGGCTGTTACCACAGCGGATTCTGACTTAACAAGCGCCGCAATTTTTTCGCCCACTTTATCCTGCACTTCATCGAGCAGGCAAAACTGATGCGATGTTGAACGGATGGCTTCTACCACTTCGTCACGCATCAAAGAGCCGGTCATAAATGTATATGTGCCTGCGGCATTGATAAAAGTGCGGATACCAAGTTCTTTGAAAAGATCACGTTTTGATCCTTCGCCCGGACTGGCTGAAGCTGGCTCTGCAGTAAGCATGTTTCCTGCAACACCTGCAATAGGTAATAAGGTCAGGTTTTTTAATAAATCTCTGCGTTTCATTGATGAATTAATTTTAAAAGTAGACAGTTAGTAGCTGGTAAATTCTGCGTTGCGTTTTGCAATAAGTGTTTGTTCCACTGCAATTATATGTATGCAATGCAATCCATTTCAACTAATGAATTACCGGGCACACCACCCTTGGCAACAGCGATAGTTGACCGTACCGGCGGCGTTTTTCCAAAGCGGCCTTTGTAGGTATCGTTCATAAGCTGGTAATCTGCAATATCATTGAGATATACGGTTACTTTCAATACCTTTTCCATAGATGAGCCTGCAAGGATGAGTTCCTTTTCAAGCTCCTTTAAAACATGATCGGTATGGGCTACAATATCGCCTTCAAAATGTGCGCCTTTGCCAGCAATAAAAACAAGGTTGCCCAATATGGTATGACCCGAAAACAAAGGAACATCCTGATCGTATTCAATGTTGCCTGTTTCTTTTTCGTCGCCTGCGTTTGATTTTGCGTTTGCTGCAATTCCAAAACCGGTAACGGCTACCAATGAGCCAAATAATTTTTTAATTAATGATCTGCGTTGTTCCTGCATGGCATTAAAATTTAATGGTTAATAAAATATGAGTTAAAAGTTACAGTTAATTATTGATGACGAAATCATCTTCCTGACAAACAGTGTATGGTTAAAACAAAATATGATAATTATCCCGAACAAAACATTTATGAACCCACCTCTATAAACCAACACGAAGCTTTACTTGCTGCCCAAGCATCGGGAGAACTATTCTACTGCAAAAACCGTCCTTAGCAAAAATACAAGAGAGTTAAGTTAGATTTTTTTTCTACGCAATCGTTTGCAATTTTTGTTTTGCAGGTTATGTAAATTAAAATATCAGGGTGGCTTTTTGCTGAGCAGAATTAATGCTGTACAAGAGTGCGACGCAAGGGACGATGCTATGAAAAACTTCTGCCCGGCTAAAAAAGAAAAATTATAAAGTGTAGTAATTACAATCATTCATATTTTATTTATCTGTAAGTTCGGCACATGAAATATTTGTTAGTTATTGCCTGCATATTTATTCCGGTTTCTTTAACGCTTGCACAGAATAATAATGATCCTCAACCATTAGAAGCTTACACAGCAACCATCCCTGGCTCAACCGTGAATTTTAAAATGGTGCCTGTTGCTGCGGGAAGTTTTTTAATGGGCAGCAACAGTAACGATAAGTTGGCCAAACCCGATGAAGGCCCGCAGCAGAGAGTTTCTGTATCAGCTTTCTGGATGGGCGAACACGAAGTAACTTTTGATGAGTTCCAGTTGTTTTACGAAGATGTAAGCATCTCTGTAAACTCAGATGTGGATGCAGTTACAAGGCCCACACCGCAATACATCGATTTTAGTTTAGGCATGGGTAAACAAGGTGGCTTTCCGGTAAACAGCATGAGCCAGCACAGCGCTTTGATGTACTGCAAATGGCTGTATAAAAAAACAGGTATTTTCTACCGCCTGCCTACAGAAGCTGAGTGGGAATATGCCTGCCGTGCCGGATCAAATACAGTTTATTATTTTGGTAACGACAGCACACAACTTTCGCAATATGCGTGGTACCAGGCAAACAGTGAAAACAAGTTTCACCAGGTAATGCAGAAGAAACCAAACGCATGGGGGCTTTACGATATGATTGGCAATGTAAGTGAATGGACGCTTGATCAATACGATGAAAATTATTTTACAACCATTAGCACAACAGCCAATGACCCTTTGATACCGCCTGCATCAAAATACCCAAAAACCATACGTGGCGGCGGTTACGATGAACAGGCTTTTATGCTGCACTGCGCTGCAAGAAATAAATCGCAACCTTCATGGAACAGGCGTGACCCGCAAATACCCAAAAGTAAATGGTGGCTTACCGATGCAAGCTCGGTTGGTTTTAGAATTGTGCGCCCGGCAAAGCAACCAACCGCTGAAGAAGCCGAAGCTTTTTATAAAATATATTAATAAGCAAATCAGTTAAAGACTAAATTGCAAAACACACTTTTCAACATTTATCAATCATAAATTTTTCTAACATGCAGGCAAATGAAAAATCTTCGCGCAGAAATTTTGTAAAGCAAACTTCTTTAATTGCAGGTGGTTTAATGGCAGCACCTTTTCTGTCGCAGGCAAATTTTTTCTCAGGTTCATCAGATACTATTAAGATCGCTTTGATCGGTTGCGGCGGCCGGGGCACCGGCGCTGCTTCACAGGCTTTAATGACCAAACAAAACGTAAAACTCGTGGCTATGGCAGATGCCTTCCGCGACCGTTTGGATGGCTGCCTTAAAGAACTTTCATCGGATGAAATTACCGACGGCAACGGTAACCTGCGCGCCAGGATTGATGTGCCCGAAGAAAGAAAATTCGTTGGCTTTGATGCTTATGCAAAAGCTATTGCATTGGCCGATGTGGTAATACTCACCACCCCTCCAGGCTTCCGCCCCATACATTTTGAAGAAGCTGTAAAACAGGGCAAACATATATTTATGGAGAAGCCCGTGGCAACAGATCCCGTAGGCATTAGAAGGGTGCTCGATGCGGCTGAAGTAGCCAAACAAAAAAAGTTAAACGTAGTAGTTGGTTTACAGCGCCGCTACCAAAATTCGTATAAAGAATTATTCCAGCGCAAAGATATGATCGGCGATATTACTTCTGCACAGGCATGGTGGAACAACGACGGTGTATGGGTAAAACCACGCACCCCCGAACAAACAGAAATGGAGTACCAGGTGCGCAACTGGTATTATTTTGTATGGCTCTGCGGCGATCATATCTGCGAGCAGCATATCCATAATCTTGATGTGATCAACTGGTTTAAAGATGGCTTCCCTGTTAAGGCACAGGGCATGGGCGGCAGGCAGGTACGCAAAGGAAAAGATTATGGCGAAATTTTCGATCACCATTATGTTGAATACACTTATGCAGATGGTTCTATTTTAAACAGCCAGTGCCGCCATATTCCCGGTACTATGAGCAAGGTAGACGAGTACCTGGTAGGTACAAAAGGAAGGATGCTTTGCGGCGCGGGAACCATTGTTGATCCCAAAGGAAACACCATTTACCAGTACGATAAAAAAGCAGAAAACAATCCCTACCAAACAGAACACGACGAACTGTTTGCGGCCATTACAAAAGGCGAATATAAATTTTGGGATGCAGAACGTGGTGCCAAAAGCACCATGACCGCTATTCTTGGCCGCCTCGCCACTTACAGCGGGCAGGTGATTGAATGGGACAAGGCCATTAACCTGAACCTCGATTTACACCCCACAACTTATACCTGGGATACCAAGCCACCATTAGCTCCTAATGCAGATGGTTTTTATCCCGTAGCAATACCGGGCGTTACAAAGTATGTTTAGCGGGCACTTATATAACTCAAAAAGCCGTCGCATTTCGACGGCTTTTTTATTGCAATTGAATAAATACATTTTTTGAACCGGGCAGAAGAACAAGCATGAAGCTTTCGTTGCGTCGCACACTTGTACTGCTGGATTGTGAATTGAACTTTTAGCGTAGCGAAGAGATGATACATAAAAATGATCATACACCCTAACCAACCTTAGAATCCAGCGTTTTTCATTATACCCTACTCACGGTATTAAGGTGAACACAAAAAATTTTACCTTACACAAAATTTATACAATATGAAATCAATTTATTTTCTCTTTTGCGCTGCCACTGTAATGATGATTGCATCCTGCGGCACTAACGAACCTGTTGCAGCAGTTGCAGCAGCTCCTGTTTTTAGTTTAGATTCTGCCAAAGCCGCCATTGAAGCAAGCAATGCCGTGTTTATGGAGTCTTTTGCCAAAGGCGATTCAGCAGGCGTTGCCGGTTGCTATACAAAAGATGCCAAAGCTATGCCGGCCGGTATGCCTGCAATACAGGGCAAGGATGGCATGACTGGTTTTGTTGGTGCCACAATGCGCATGGGTTTAAAAAACTTTAAGCTTGCTACTACCGAAGTTTGGGGCAGCACTGACCTTGTGGCCGAAGAAGGAACTTTTGCTTTAAACGATGACAAAGGTAATGCGGTTGACAAAGGCAAATACATTGTACTATGGAAACAGGAAGATGGCAAATGGAAAATGTTCCGCGATATATGGACAAGCGATATGCCGCCGCCGCCTTCAAAATAATTTTATGCGATTCGCTTTTAGAAAAACGGCGCTGAAAATTCAGCGCCGTTTTTATTTTTATTGCTGAGCATTTAAGAACTTATCATACTGAGAGCAGATTGCCTGGGGTACCTCAATTACGCACGTTGCGTTAATACTTCGCATTGCTCAATAATGTTATACTGTACAAGAGTGCGACGCAAGAAAAGCTTAATAGTATTCCTTCTGCCTGGCTCATAAAACCGGGGAGCAACAACAAATTAATTTTACAAATACATGAAAAAATATTTGCGAGAGCTGCAGAAACAGTGTGTTCAATTTGCCCCTGCTCAAGCATCTATAATTTATACACGAAACCTATATTGATACCATATGCACTATAACCCGATTTAGCATTACTGTTGTAAATGGATTGATATGGATCGGTGGTTTTATCGATTGGCTTGTACTTTTCTTTTCTTTCAGGCAATGGCGCATAAACAAGATGCGCCCCAAACTTAAAAGCCCAATTCCCTTTTCCAATTTGTTTTTGAAGATCAACTGCTAAATTAAAAGCAACAGTGGCACGTAATGAATTTTTCTGTTTGCCCTGATAATTTTTATTGTTGGCAAAGTCGTATCCATTAGAATTTGCCCTCAATTCATCAAAAATTTGATCTGCTCCCGGAACAGAACTTTGAACATTGATACTGTCTTTGGTAATAAAAATATTGCTGTTATCATCCTTCTCGAACAAATCTCTGTAATCTATTCCTGCGCTATTGGTTTGATACAAGCCGCCGAAACTGATATA
>JANXWM010000459.1 GCA_025351145.1 Chitinophagaceae bacterium | reverse complement strand
TTGCCCGGGCCAAAAATTTTATACACTTGCGGAACTGTTTCCGTTCCATAAGCCATGGCCCCTATAGCCTGCACACCGCCGATCTTATAGATTTTGGTAACGCCCACCAATTGGGCTGCAAACAAAATAGCCTGATGCAATTTGCCTTGTTTATTTGGTGGCGAGCATAGAATGATTTCTTTACAACCTGCGATTTGTGCTGGAATGCCAAGCATTAAAATGGTAGAAAATAGCGGCGCAGTGCCGCCTGGGATATAAAGCCCTACCCTTTCAATACCCACGCTTTTGCGCCAGCATTTAATACCGGGCATAGTTTCAATAACTTCTGTTTTTGAAACCTGCTTTTGGTGAAAGACCTTTATGTTATTTGCCGCCGTTTGAATAGCGGCTTTTAGTTCTGTCGAAAGTAAATTAACCGCCTCGCTTATCTCCTCTTTTGCAACAATAAAATCATTTAAAACAACACCGTCAAATTGCCGGGTATATTTTTTTACAGCCAAATCACCGTTCTGATTTACATCTTGTAAAACGAGTTTCACTTTTTCCTGCAATGATGTTGAATCAAATACAGGACGTTGTAAAATTTCTTTCCAGTTATTAGGTAATGGATATTTAATCAGTTTCATTTCGTATTTGAATAACGTTTAGTGTTTGGCTTGACAAAATGTGTGCAAATATTAACTCCTCCGTCCAATAAATCTCAGTGCGGGTCCCTGAATTTGTTCAGTATCCAAAAAAAATGTATTAGCTGAAGTATTTATGATTAACGTTCCGAAGCCCCGTGCATAAATTTCTTTAAATACTTCATTAAATGGTAATAATTTATCGTCGTATTCTCCATAATTTGATATAACATAACATAACTCGTCATCTTTAAAATTTAAAAGTTCTTTTATTCTGTCAGGGTAGTCGTTTTCCTTTTTTATTCTTTCTAAATATTTCATATTAAATACTCTTTCCCAGCCATGGTTCAAACGTCCAGAAAAATTGAATCTTTTGTTTGAATTACTTAATTCAAACAAACTTCTTTCTACTCTGTCCTTTTGTACAAAATTTTTAATAAAATTCTTTATTATTTTCTCCCGGTCACTCATAAAAATTTTCGTATTGGTACTAACTCTTTTATTATACAATCATCTTTTCAATAGGTACCACCAAAATACCCTGTGCCCCGGCGGCTTTTAGCTTTTCAATGATTTCCCAGAATTCATTTTCGTTTAATACACTGTGAACGCTGCTCCAGCCTGCTTCTGCCAAAGGAAGGACCGTCGGACTTTTCATGCCGGGCAATAAGGAAATGATCTCTTGAAGGTTTTCGTTTGGCGCATTGAGCAGAACATATTTATTGTTCCTTGCTTTTTTTACCGCCTGAATGCGGAAGAGCAATTTATCGAGCAACTGTTGCTGCGCTAAACCAAGTTTATCATTTTTAATTAGAACGGCTTCTGACTTTAGAATGGTTTCTGTTTCTTTTAAACCGTTCATGAATAAAGTTGATCCGCTGCTTACCAAATCGCAGATGGCATCGGCCAAACCTATGCCGGGGGCTATTTCCACACTGCCGCTGATCTCATGAATTTCTGCTTCAATATTGTTCTTTGTAAGGAACTGCTGCACAATAACCGGGTAGCTGGTGGCTATTTTTTTACCCGATAAAAAACCTGCATCATTATATTCTTCATGGCGCCTGATGGCTATGGATAAGCGGCATTTGCCAAAACCCAGTTTTTCAACAACTTCTGTTTTTTTCTTTTTTTCGTACACTACATTTTCGCCCACAAAACCAATATCCGCAACTGCGTCTTCCACATATTGGGGAATATCATCGTCGCGGAGAAAATAAACTTCCATAGGGAAATTGCTTGCTTCGCTCTTTAACTTGTTTACGCCATTGCTTATTTCAATACCGCAGTCTTTTAAAAGCCGCAGAGAATCATCGTGCAGCCTGCCGGATTTTTGAATGGCGACCTTTAGTTTTACCGCTGCGGAGTTTTGATTTAATTCCATAAAAAATTATTACGCTTTAAATTATTTCAATTGTGTGATACCAGCTTTAGTTTTCATGGCATCGCCTGTTGCGTCGCAATCACTTTATCTGCATATCACTCTTCGTCTTCAGCATCACAAACCACATCTTTAAAAAATAAGCAGCTTCTAAAAAGTCAAGGCAATAAAAAAGGCTTACATAAGTAAGCCTTTTAATGTTTTTATGATCGTATGCACAATCAACACCGGCCTACCTTTTGGGTAAGAAATGATGATGGTTATGCATTTGTATTTTCATGGCGCAAAAGTAAGTTTTGGATTGATACAGTCAAATTTTTATTCTGAAGTATATTGATTGGAAACAAATTAATAATGCGAGGGGCTGTTGAGAGCTGAATTATATCCCGGTTGTACAAGTGTGCGACGCAAGGAACGATCATAATTGTACTGCTGTTTGGTGAAAAAAAACAAACTGGTTAGAACAATTCTTGTTTTTAATGGTTAACAATCCGGTATTTTGCAAACAATAAAAAATGAATATGAAAATAGAAGTTGGTCAGCAGGCACCGGATTTTACGCTGCATGCATCTGATAAGACGGAAGTATCATTATCTGCACAGAAAGGGAATAATGTTTTGCTATTGTTTTTTCCCCAGGCGTTTACAGGTGTTTGTACCAAAGAGCTTTGCAGTGTTAGGGACAATATAGCTTTGTACAATAACGCCAATGCAAAAGTGTTTGGCATTTCAGTTGATTCGCCGTTTACCCTGGCCAAGTTTAAAGAAGACCAGCATCTGAATTTTCCTTTGCTGAGCGATTTTAATAAGGATGTTTCTGCCGCTTACGGTTCTTTATACGACGCTTTTATTGGCTGGATGAAAGGCGTTTCTAAACGTTCTGCATTTGTGATTGACAAAGAAGGTATAGTTCAATATGCTGAGGTTTTGGAGAGCGCAGGTGATATGCCCAACTTTGAAGCAATCAATGCTGCTTTGGCTGCTTTGCATTAATTCTTGATAAAAATTATTGAAGCATTTGGCTAAACAATGGTTTGTTGCTATCTTTACGTTGCAACGAAAAGAAATGAAGAAAATTGTACACACAAATTTTAAAAGAACCCTTCTCACCCTTACCATAGTGATGAGCGGGTTGTTTGTGTTTGCAGGCTTCGATTACAGCCCTTTTGATTACCAGATAAGAACTGTTAAATGCTATCCCAACCCTGCCACTACAATTATTAACTTTGAATTTGCTTCTTCCGATAAGACCAATACCTTACAGATATATAGCTTTACCGGCAAAAAATTGACTGATATACCAGTTAGTTCGAATAAAATTACTGTTGCTCTTGGCAATGATTTTTATCGCGGTATTTATATTTTCCATTTAAGCGATAAAAGTGGGAGAATGATTGAATCCGGTAAATTCCAGGTAGTTAAATAATATTTGTTTTAAATAATTTTAAAAGCTGTTAATCATTTAACAGCTTTTTTGTTTTTACAATACAACCTGTTGACCAAACAACATGAGCAAAGATTTGGCTTTATTTGCCCCCTCCCGGTAGGCAAGCTGCACTCTTCAAATGCACCGCTTTTATGAACACCCATAATTTTGCACTTTGATATTTATGATTATCTAAATATTTTTGTAACAAGTTTCGGGATGTAGCGCAGCCCGGTAGCGCACCACGTGAGTTTGTGAAAAAACTATTGTTGTTACTCAAATACACACACAATGTGAATAGCTCAAAAGGTGTATGATTTTTGTTGTTGAACAGCATGCAATTTATACAAGGAAACAACCGACATCAAACTTATTTCAGTACACCTGATGATCAGGTAAGTGCTGATAATGCAGTACGGCTGATGGATGCTTTTATTGATAAACTTGATTTGCAAAAATTAGGGTTTACCGGGAGTGTTCATAAAAGTGAAGGCCGCCCGCCGTATGCACCCGGAGTGCTTTTAAAACTGTACCTGTACGGTTATCTCAATAAAATCCGCAGCAGCCGCAAGCTGGAAAAAGAATGCAGCCGCAATATTGAACTGCAGTGGCTGCTGCAGGGTCTGCAGCCAAACTACCATACCATTGCCGACTTCCGTAAGGTGCATGCCGTTCCATTGCAATGCATGTTCAGGCTATATGTTCAGTTTCTCAGTGATGCGGGACTGTTGGGCAAAACAACCATTGGTATCGACGGCAGCAAGTTTAAATCGGTTAACAGCAAAAAGAATAATTACAATCAGAAAAAGATAGATAAGCACCGCCAGTTTATTGAAGACAAGACCATAAAATATTTACAGGATTTGGATGAACTGGATAAACAGGAAAACACAACAACCAGCGATGAACTCCAGCTAAAAAAAGAAAAGATAACCCAGGGGCTAGCTAAATTAAAGGAGCGGACAATAAAATATGATTCCCTTCAGCAACAGTTAAATGATACAACAGACAGGCAAATCAGCACCAATGATCCCGACAGCCGCAGCATCATCATTGTAAAAAGTATTGTGGAAGTAGCGTATAATACACAGAATGCAGTAGATGATAAACATAACCTGATCGTCCATACGCAGGCCACTAATACCAATGATGGGAAGGCATTGCACAAAGCAGCCACGCAGGCAAAATCAAACCTGCAATTACAAAAAGAAGATACACTGATGGTACTTGCCGACAAAGGCTACCACACAGGAGCTGAACTGCAGCAATGCCAGCAGGATAACATGATCACTCATGTAGCGTATAAAGAACAACCCGGTGTTAAACATATAGCCAACGAATTTTTAGTTGAGAGCTTTGATTATGACAAAGCAACAGATACCTATACCTGTCCGGCGGGGGCTGTACTAACATCATTAGGTACATGGCACAATAAAAAGGGAGAAGCCAATGAAACAAGTTACCGGTTTAAAACATACCGTACAGATGCCTGCAAAACCTGCGCATTAAAGAATCAGTGCACAAAGCTTCGCAAACGTATTATCCAGCGCAGCGAATACCAGGATGCGGTAGACATCAACGATAACAACATCAAACAAAATCCACATTATTATAAACGGCGGCAGGCCATCTGCGAGCATCCGTTTGGAAGCATTAAGCGGCATTGGGGTTA
>JANXWM010000439.1 GCA_025351145.1 Chitinophagaceae bacterium | reverse complement strand
AATAAAATTGTTGCTGAGATAAAGCGAATCCATAAAATCACCTAGTACATAGACATTTCCGGAAGCATCTGTTTCCACATCATGTGTATCATCTTGTTCTGAAGCATCGGTAAAAGAGTTGGCCGTGACAGCAACCCCATTAGGTTCCGGCTTTGTCCATTGCCAGGTTTGGGCAGAGAGTTGTAATGTGCCAAGCAGCATTGCTGCAATAAAAAAGTAAATCGCTTTCATAATAATGGTTTTTGTTTGTTTTGGTTTATTAACAGGTGTAAATGTTTTTATTTGTACCTATAACTGAAATTCAGCTATGTAAAATTTTAATAATACAATGATAAGTTTTTTTAAAACCTAAAAACAGATTGTATTGAAATGCAGGTATTAATTTTTGTGTTTCATTGCTGTATCAGGAGAAAAGAGCATTTCTCAGTTTTTTTACCTTAGCCTAAACTTATACTATTATAATGCCATTTTATGGTTTACACCGCCATCGTATTCCATAACAATGGCACTTTAACGGCTTACATTGGCACTGTAACGGCTTACATTGGCATTGTAACGCATTACATTGGCATTGTAACGGCTTACACCGTCAATGTATTCAAGAACAATGGCATTGTAACGGAATACATTGGCAGTGTAACGCATGAATTTTGAAAAATATTCAGTAAAACTTGCTTTTTGTTAATAAATGGTCTAAATTAGCTTGTCAACTTATTTTCAAACACTTAAAATTTACAACGATGGCCCAAACCACAAAAGGACGTGTAATAATCTCACGTAACCCCGAAGAAGCCCTCAAACTTGCTACAGCAGTTTACAAAAAACATGTAGCCGATGGTACAAAAAGCGAACTCAATAACCTTGATGCAACAATGTACAACTGGGATGTAACAGGTCCCACCATTGTTACCTGCCTTGCCTTTCACGATGAGGCAGAAGCGCTTAAAGGTAAAATGGAGGAAGCCTACCGCAACAGGGATGCCCTGCTTGCACCTATTGATGAAATAATAAGGGGCAGCAGTACTTACCTTAAAGGCAAATACAGTAAAAACCCTAAAAAACTTGGAGATTGGGGATTCCCGGTTGATGATACGCCGAAAGCAAAAAAGAAAAAAGCTAAGGAATAAACAATGGACGATTAAAAGCCTGCAGCATGCAGGCTTTTTGCTTTGGTAAACTGCTAAGCTATCGATTGGGTAGTTTGATCGGCTGCAGTTCTTTACTTTTAAAGTTTTTGTATTTAGCTGTTTAATGTTCAGATATGTTCCGAACGTACAAGTGTGCGACGCAACAGGCGATGCCATGAAATTTTTCAGCCCGGCCCAAAAAGAATTAAAACCTTATGCTGAAATGCTGCTTTATTTTTTGCTCTTTTCTAAAAAATACAATGCCGATATAAAAGAGGTCGATGGTTAACGTTACCGACGAATGTTCCTTAATATACTGCCATGCTTCTTCCATTTCTTTGCTCCAGTGAATGTCATCAAAAATAAGAATAGAGTGTTCGCTGGTTTTTAAAAGCAGTTGCTCAAAGTAGCTGATGGTAGGCTCTTTGCGGTGGTTGCCGTCAATAAAAGCAAAGTCGGTCTGCGTTTTTAATTGCTGCAAAATTTTGGGAAGTGTATCATCAAAATTGCCTTCTGCAATTTCAATATTTTTTAGTTGAAGCTGTTCAAAATTCGTTTTGGCAATTGCAGCTACAGCCTTCGCACCTTCCATTGTTACAACAGGAATATTACCGTTTGCGCAGGCAAGATAAGCTGTGGTAATACCCAGTGATGTGCCCAGTTCTAATATGTTTGCTGGCTGATAAAAATTAACCATCCTGAAAAGTAACTGCGCGAACTTTTTTGGTTTTAATGAACTCGAAGCGATCTGTGCAATTTTTCTTTTATACGATGCATGGACACGGGAGCCTGCACCAAAATCGTCGAGCACAAGCTCTGTTTGATTAATCTTTAATTGTTCACGTATTTGTTCTATGGAATTGTAGCAGTAATATTCCCTGTCATCGTTAAGCACTTCATTAATAAAAGTGAATACAAATGGAGAATGCACCCCATGCCCTTTGCCATTCGATGCCTTTAGCCAGAAACGTATATATTTTAAACCAAGCTCAACAGGTGAATACATTAAAAGAATATTTCGGTTGCCCCAAAGTAAATGATTAAGCACCGTAGTTAAAAAAATGAAATAAAAAACAATTATGCCCAAACAGTAAAAACTTTTGGTTCATTTTGCTTCAACGGCTATTTTTGCAGCCCACAATAAGGATTGGCCTATTGTGTAATGGTAGCACAACAGATTTTGGTTCTGTATGTCTTGGTTCGAATCCAGGTAGGCCAACAGATAAAGCCGGAGCAATCCGGCTTTATCAATTTACAGCATGCTTTACGCTTAAAATGGGTTTACTTTTGAAAGCTTAATAATTGTATAAGCAAAACATAATTCTCCCGCTATGCCAAAATCAAAGATTGCCGGTGTTGGAATGTATATTCCTGAACAGGTAGTAACCAATAACGATCTCACGCAGGTAATGGATACCAACGATGCCTGGATTCAGGAACGTACCGGTATAAAAGAGCGCCATTACGCAGCACCTTATAAAGAAACATCTACCACCATGGGCGTTAAAGCGGCGGCCATTGCCATTGAAAGGGCAGGTATTACGGCGCAGGATATTGACTTAATTCTTTTTGCAACACTAAGCCCTGATTATTATTTTCCGGGTTGCGGCGTATTGCTGCAACGTACCATGGGCATGCGGGAAATTGGCGCCATTGATATTCGCAACCAGTGCAGCGGTTTTATTTACAGCATCAGCATTGCCGACCAGTTTATAAAAACCGGGATGTACAAGAATATTTTAGTTGTTGGGGCAGAAGTACATTCGTTCGGTCTTGATTTTACCACAAGGGGCCGCAACGTAACCGTAATATTCGGCGATGGGGCAGGGGCGGTGGTTTTGCAGGCAACAGAAAAAGAGAATCAGGGAATCTTAAGTACCCATTTGCATAGCGATGGGCTTGGTGCTGAATTATTGAGCATGATGAATCCTGGCTTTCACGGCGGTATTCATGAACCGGACGAAAGTAAAAAACAGCGGCAAACCAACCAGCCATTTGGAAGAGCGTTTATGTCGCCAGAGGAAATGGCAGCTTATGATTTTTATCCCAATATGGACGGCCAGGCCGTGTTTAAGAAAGCGGTAGATAAATTCCCCGAAGTAATTATGGAAGCCTTGCACACCAGCGGGCTTAAGCCCTCAGATATAAATTTATTAATCCCCCACCAGGCCAACCTGCGCATCAGCCAGTTTATACAGCACAAACTAAAATTGAGGGATGATCAGGTACACAACAATATTCAAAAATTTGGCAATACTACTGCAGCCAGCATTCCCATAGCATTATGCGAAGCCTGGGAAATGGGCAAAATAAAAGAAGGCGACCTTGTATGCCTTGCAGCTTTTGGCAGTGGCTTTACCTGGGGCAGTGCATTACTAAGGTGGTAGTATTAAATGCAATTTTGAACCCGGCATTTGGATATAAATGAAGCTTTCGTTGCGTCGCACTCTTGTACTTTCTGTTCCTTATTGAGCAATGCGCATTACTCTTTATCTATTGCCTTTTTGCTTTGATGCCATATATTCTGTAGTATAAGAGTGCGACGCAAGAGACGATGAGCAATGCTATACTGCACGGCCCAAAAAATGCATTTATCTTTGCCGAATGACTAAAGTTTTTCTTAGAAAAAAGATTGCTAACCGCATCGCCAACGGGCATCCGTGGATCTATGGAAATGAGATTGAAAAAATTTCAGGTGAAGTAACCGGTGGCGATATCGTGGATGTTTTTTTTGCCGATGGAAAATTTGCAGGGAGTGGTTACATCAATCAAAAATCGCAGATCGCCGTGCGATTGCTCACACGCAAAAAGGAAGAAATTAATGAAGCTTTTTTTTATAAGAGCATCAGCGATGCATGGCAATACAGGAAGAAAATTGGCTACATAGAAAACTGCCGTTTGGTGTTTGGGGAAGCCGATGAACTGCCCGCTTTGATCATTGATAAATTCAATGATTTTTTTGTAATTCAAACTTTGTCGCTTGGTATCGACCGCTGGAAACCTGCTATAGTAAAGGCTTTGCAGGGTATCTTTAACCCCAAAGGTATTTATGAGCGCAACGATGTTCCTGTAAGGGAGCTGGAAGGTTTGGAGCAGCAGAAAGGTTTTTTATCAGCGCCATTCGATACGAATATCATCATCAATGAAAATGGGTTGCAGTTTTATGTTGATATAGAGAATGGTCAAAAAACAGGTTACTTTCTCGATCAGTGCGATAACCGCCGGGCCATAAAAAATATTGTAAAAGATGCGGAAGTCTTGGGCGCTTTTACTTACACGGGCACATTCGAAATCCATGCAGCCCATTATGGTGCAAAGCAGGTGCTTGGGCTTGATATTTCGGCGAACGCAGTTGAACAGGCCAACAAAAACGCCAAGCTGAACGGACTTGAAAATATCTGCAAATTCGAAGCTGTAAATGCTTTTGATGCATTGAAAAATTTTACAAAAGAAGAAAGAAAATACGATGTGGTAATGCTCGATCCGCCGGCATTTACCAAGAGTCGCGAACATATTGACAAAGCAGTTTCGGGCTACAAAGAAATAAACCTGCGTGGTATGAAACTGTTGAGGAATGGTGGCTTCCTGGTTACTTCAAGCTGCACCAATCTTGTATCTCCCGATTTGTTTTTACATACTATTGAAGCCGCTGCAAAAGATGCAAAGAAAAAATTGCGGCAGGTAATATTTCGTGCACAGGCAAGCGACCACCCCATTGTTTGGGGTTTGGAAAATACCAACTATTTAAAGTTTTTAATAGTGGAAGTAACAGACAGATAGTTTATCGCCGGGTACTTTTATTAAGCATATGATGAACCGGGCACCAGTTTTTTTCTGATCGTCCCTTGCGTCGCACTCTTGTACTTTATAACATTATTGAACTTTCAACAGCCGGGCCTGCAGGTTTTCGACATAGCCGCAAAAAAAAACTGCACAAAAACATTATCAGTTTATGTGCAGCGAAAATACTTCTGCCGTAAGAATTATTTTGCCAGTGCTGCATTAATTGGAGCCCTGTCTATGTACTGAATAACCTGGTCAATTTTATCATTTGCATCGAAGTGATAATCCGTATGTATCCATTGACCCATCCTTTTGCCGTTTTTATATTTTGCCTGTACCTGGTACCATCCCAATAACCACACACCGGGTGCTTGTACTTTTTGCTGTGGTTCATTTACTTTAACCGGCAGCCAAATGTCGTTCATATAACTGATTGAATCTATCACAGTCGTTCTCCTGTTTTTCCAATAGGCTGCAATAGCTGCCTTGCCTATAAGGCTGTCGCCGCTATTCCAGTAATATTTTGCACCATCGGCAAAATCATTCATCCATGCATCAATGTCGCCGCTTGACAAAGCAGCCAAACCTTTTTTTCCAATGTCAGCATATTTTGCATCGGCAAATTCTGCAGCCTGGGGTTTTGTTTCTGTGGCAGCAGTAGTTGCAGTCGTTGATTTTTCGTCTGCGAGTTGTTGATTAGAGCATGCAACAAAGGCAGAACACGCAAAAGCGCAAAAAAGAATTTTTTTCATACATGTTGTTTTAAAAGTTTAAAAAAAGAGAAAGATTTTTCGAGGAGATTGTTTTCAAATGGCAATCTAACACTATATATTTAGTGAACAAAAATTTTTTTGTTACCCTGCATCTGTTATTTATTGAGCTTTACTTGCGTCGCACTCTTGTACCGCAGAATAGCCATAAGCTTTGGGCTGCACACTGCAGGCTGCTGCATTTTTCGCCTGCGGCTTATAGTGTGCAGCCTTTAGCTGAATAATGTTCCCAACGCACAAGAGTGCGACGCAACGGATGCCTCATATAAGATACTTCAGCCTGGCTCAAAAAAATAAAAACCCGGTTTATAAATATCATTGATTGAAGTTGTATAAATTGTTGCTTTAACACTTAACGGTTCAATATGAAAAAAATATTTTTATCTGCTGCTTTCTTTGTTTTTTGTGTAAGCGCTTTTGCCAATGTAAGCCTGCCAAAAATATTTGGCGATAATATGGTGCTGCAGCGCAACAAGCCAATTCCTGTTTGGGGCTGGGCAACTGCGAATGAAAAAATTGCGGTTCAGTTTAATAACCAAACAAAAAATATTAAAGCTGATAAAAGTGGAAAATGGATGGTTAAGCTGGATGCAGAAACTGCCGGCGGGCCTTTTACATTAGTGGTGAAAGGAAAAAATACCATTACCATTTCTAATGTGTTGGTGGGCGAAGTATGGCTATGCAGCGGCCAGAGCAATATGGAATTCAGTGTAAAGGGAGTAATTAATGCAGATAAAGAAATCGCCTCGGCGAATTACCCGATGATACATCATTTCGCGGTTCCAAAAACAGTAAGTGCTGTACCAAAGAATGATATTACCGGCGGCGAATGGAAAGTTTGCAGCCCGGAAACAGTGGGCGATTTTACGGCCGTTGGTTTTTTCTTTGCAAGGGAACTTTATAATGAATTAAAGATACCTATTGGCTTGATCCATACTTCCTGGGGTGGCACACATTCTGAAACATGGACAAGCCGTGAAGCATTTGAAAACAGTGATGAATTTAAAAGTATGATTGCTGGCATGCCTTCGTTAAACCTTGACTCGCTGGGCAAAGTAAAGGCGGATATAATGAAGAAAAAATTAGAATCCCTGCAGGGCGCATTCGATAATAATGCAGATGCCGCTTCATGGAAAAATAATTCGTTTGATGATGGTAAATGGCCGCACATGAAACTGCCCGGCGAATGGGAGCAGCAAGGTTTAGATGGTCTCGATGGTATAGTATGGTTCCGTAAAACAATTACGGTTTCAGCAGCTGATGCTGGTAAAGCTGCAACGCTTGAACTGGCCATGATTGATGACAATGATGTAACTTATATAAACGGCCTAAAAGTGGGCAGCACCAATGCTTATAATGCCGAAAGAAAATATACAATCCCTCCCGGAATTTTAAAAGCAGGCGAAAATATAATTGCCGTTCGCGTGGAAGATACCGGCGGCGGCGGGGGTGTTTATGGCGAAGCCAATGATATGAAATTAACCATTGAAAATAAAATGCAGCCGCTGGCTGGCGACTGGTTATTTAAAGTAGAATCAGTGATAAAAGGCAATGCATCGGTTGGCCCTAATGATTATCCCACATTGTTGTTCAATGCCATGCTGAACCCATTAATTCCTTATGCAATAGAAGGCGCTTTATGGTACCAGGGCGAATCGAACGCCGGCCGTGCATACCAGTACCGAAAAGCATTTCCGCTGATGATTACAGACTGGCGGCAGCACTGGAACCAGGGAGATTTTCCATTCTATTTTGTACAGTTGGCGAGTTTTAATTCAGCCAATGGCAACAGTAAAAACGGAAGCACATGGGGCGAATTACGCGAAGCACAAACCATGACTTTATCTTTGCCCAATACAGGCATGGCCGTTACAACAGATATTGGAACCAGTAACGATATACACCCCAAAAATAAACAGGATGTGGGCAAAAGGCTTGCGGCTATTGCACTTCACAATGTGTATGCGAAAGATAACGTGTACGGCGGGCCAACGTATCAGTCCATGAAAGTGAATGGCAACAAGGTTATTGTTTCGTTTACGCAAACAGGAACGGGCTTAATGGCAAAAGATAAATACGGCTATTTGACAGGCTTTGAAATTGCCGGCAATGATAAACAGTTTCATTATGCAAAAGCGATGATAGAAGGCGATCATGTAGTTGTTTATAGCGATGAAGTAAGCAATCCCGTTGCAGTTCATTTTGGCTGGGCAGATGATGCAGGCGAAGACAATCTTTTCAATAAAGAAGGTTTTCCTGCATCACCTTTTAGAACAGACAACTGGAAAGGCATTACCGAAGAAGGAAAGTTTTCTTTTTAATTATATATTTTTAAACAGAATGCTGTGGATAAAATTTCCGCAGCATTTTTTTATTAACAACGGTTGCAATCCGCAAACTACAACCCATAAACTACCAACTAATTTTTAGCTTTGCACCGATGAGAAAATTTGAGGACACATACCAGCACAAGGGCATGCGCAACCAGTTAATAAAAGTATTACGCAACAAAGGCATTACCGATGAAGATGTATTAACTGCCATCAACCATATTCCCCGCCACTATTTTTTAGATTCAGCATTTGATAAGATTGCTTACGAAGACAGGGCTTTCCCCATTGGTGAAGGGCAAACCATTTCGCAGCCTTATACCGTAGCTTACCAAACACAATTGCTCCAGGTAAAACGCAACGATAAAGTGCTGGAGATAGGCACCGGAAGCACTTACCAGGCAACGGTTCTGGCTGAAATGGGTGCAAAGGTTTTTACTATTGAACGCCAGAAAAAGCTTTACGAAAAAACAAAAGATTATTTTTTTAAAACCAAATATCCCTGGCTTAAATTTTTCTATGGCGATGGTTTCGAAGGCCTGCCTTCTTATGCGCCTTTCGATAAAGTACTCATTACCGCTGCCGCGCCTTTTATTCCGCCAAAATTGATTGCGCAACTAAAAACAGGCGGCCTTATGGTGATACCTGTAGATGAAGGCAGTTCGCAACGCATGCTGCGCCTTACCAAAAATGAAGACGGCAGTTACAGCGAAGAGTTATTCGATCAGTTTTCTTTTGTGCCCATGCTCAGCGGTAAGAACGGGTAAGAATTTTTTGGGCCAGAAGTCCTGTTATATTATGAAGCTTTAGTTGCGTCGCACTCTTGTACAGGCGGATTATGACGCAGCAAATCCCCGCGATGAATTGTTTCTTCTTTCGCAACCTATGGCAACTTTCAATGTTATACTTTTGCCGCTCAATAAAATAGCAGGTCCGGCTGTTTGCTGAATAGTATTCTTAAAGTACAAGAGTGCGACGCAATGGATGCTTAATACATATTCTTCAGCCGGGGTTCATAAAAATATATCATGGCTAAAATAGCAATCAATATAGCAACAGGAAGTTTGCAGCAGGAAGAGATGATCGTGGGTATCGACCTTGGGACTACCAATAGTTTAGTGGCCATTATACACCCCGAAACCAAACAGCCGGTGGCATTGAAAGAGCATAACAGCAGCAGCCTTGTGCCCAGTGTAATCCACTTTACCGAACATGGCGAAGTGATAGTGGGAGAGGAGGCAAAACAATACCTGGAAACTGATCCTGCAAACACCATCTTCAGCGCCAAACGCCTGATGGGCAAGAGTTACAACGATATTAAA